>JAPYPO010000078.1 GCA_029937645.1 Candidatus Hydrogenedentota bacterium | reverse complement strand
TTTGAAACCTGCTCGCGATGGCCGCGAGCGGGTGCATATGGGAAATGTCGGTTGAGGGAAACACGGCACGGGAGGCTGCGGAATCCCTCGGAATCAACGTGGACACCATGAAAAAGCGACTTCGCCTCGGCAAGAAAAAGATGCAACGCTATTATGAACGCAAACGCATGGACGACCTGGATCCGTTGCTGCCGCATAAGCCTAAGCACCGTATCGAGCGCATCGCATCCTGTGTCGTAATGGGGCCGGTCATGCCCGAACTCGGGACGACTATGGCCACTCCCGGTCCTTTCATGTGGCTTTCCGATCTGTGGAATGGCGCGTCGTTCTCAAGCGCGAAAGTTGCTCTTGCGCATTCCGGTGCAGGCGCATGGGCAACGGCCAAGACAGTCACCATCGTCGTCACGGTTGGAGCGATCGGTATCGGCGCGGGGGCTGTCTTGGTCTTTCCGCCTTCCGATGTGTTGGACGAAGAGGCCGCGTCGGCCGCCGTTTCCGCCGAAGCCTTCCTCGAAGAGGATGTCTACTTCGCCGTAGCTGAATTGCCCATTCGTGACGGGTCAGAGCCCGTAACGCCTGAGCGGACGCTCCGCGTCACCCGGGATGTGGGCGGATTGCTCGAAGGAGACCGCGTCATCAAAGTAAGGGGCCTGCGGCTCTCCGCGAGCATCATGGAAGATCCGAGGGCGACGCTTCAGGGCCAGCCGGGGGATACGATTCCTGTGACGGTCGAGCGCAATCTTTCTGACGGAACGGGGACGAAGCGGTTGGACTTGGAATTCAAGATTCCCTACCTCACGGACCGCTTCGGTACGCAATCCACGAAGTAGCACGAGGCTAATCTCCCTACGGAGAAACGAAGGGTCGAAGGCGCTTTCTTGTTGACTCCGTTATTGCGCACTCCCAACTTGAACGCATTCTGGGGGCCTGTTTCATTCATTCGGAACGGGACGCATCGCTGGCCTTCGGAATGAACATTCCTCAATTGGGGGTTCTTGCCTCAATTGAGGCACCCATCTTCTCGTAAATGTCCTAAAGTTTTGTCCGCAGTTCGTTGACTCGTTCGGGTTAACTTGATATCCTTCGCGGTCGAAATCATCGATCACGGAGGCACGCTACTTGCTGCGGGTGTGCGTGGGGTGAATTGTGTTTTTCTTTCGGAGCGCCGATCCCACGATTGGGCTTCGTTCAGGCCGATTAAAGAGGACACCGGTGGACATTTTGTCTGCCCGGTATTGGGTGTGATTGACAGTGGAGAAGCACGAGCATGATTAAGGCAGAAGGATTGACGATGCGCTACGGGCCGGTACGCGCCCTAAACGATGTGTCGTTCGAGGTCAATCGCGGCGAGATTGTGGGATTGCTTGGGCCGAACGGCGCGGGCAAGTCCACGACCATGAAGATCCTGACCACCTACCTCCATCCCACTGCGGGCCGGGCGATGGTGGGCGGAATCGACGTGCTGGAACATCCCCTGGAGGCCCGGAAGGTCATCGGCTATTTGCCGGAGACCTTGCCGTTATATATGGACATGGAGGTGTCCGGGTATCTCAAGTTTGTAGGGAATGCGCGAGGGCTCGGCGGCAGCTATCTGAAAGAACGCACGGAGTTGGTGCTCGAAGAGTGCGGCCTCAAAGCAATGTACCGCAAGGTCATCCGCGAACTCTCTAAAGGGTATAAGCAGCGGACCGCGCTGGCGCAAGCCTTGATTCACGATCCGGATATCATCGTATTGGACGAGCCGACCTCGGGGTTGGACCCGCACCAAATCGTCGAAATCCGCAGCCTGATCCGGAAACTCGCCGGGGGCAAGACGGTTCTCCTTTCGACGCATATCCTCCAGGAAATTGAGGCATCGGCGGATCGAATCATCATCATCAACAACGGGAACCTCGTCGGCGACGGCACCTTCGACGAACTGCGCGACCGGGCCAAGACGCACGAACGCGTGAAGATATCGGTGAAGGGCGACGCGAAGGACATCGAACGCCAGCTCTCCGGTGTCGAGGGCAGCCAGGAGATCCACCCGTCCGGTACGAGTAACGGCTACGCCTCGTTTATTGTTCTTGGAAAATCCGGCACCGAACTGTGGCGCGAAGTGAGTTCATTTGCTCGCGCACAGAATTGGGAACTCAAAGAAATGGCGGACAAACCGCTGACCTTGGAAGAAACCTTTCTCACCCTGACAGAGAAGAACGCGCGAGGGGATGATTCGTGAAAAATGTATTAACCATATGCCGCCGCGAATTGGGGGCGTACTTTACGTCGCCCGTCGGCTACATCTTCATGATCGTATTTATTGCGATCAGCGTGGGCCTGTACATCACCACGTTTTTCACCTTTCCCGTGGCAGACATGCGATCCTACTTCGGGAATCTGCCCGTCCTCTTATGCGTCTTCATACCCGCGATCACCATGCGCGTCTGGGCGGAGGAACGCAAGGAGAACACTTGGGAACTGTTGTTGACCTTCCCGATGCGGGCGTGGGAATTGTCCATTGGCAAATTCCTCGCGAGTCTGGCCTTCTTCGCGTTGACCTTGGCGTCTACGTTAACCGTGCCGGCCATGTTGATCTCCTTGGGCAACCCCGATGGCGGCGCAATTTTTTCGGCGTATTTAGGCACCTTGCTCCTCGGCGCCTATTTTCTCTCCATCGGCATATTCTTTTCAGGCTTCTGCAAGGATCAGATTGTCGCGTTCGTCGTAACCCTGCTCGCGTGTTTTAGTATTTTCCTCATGGGAACGGGCTTCATCGCGGCCTACATCAACGATCTTATACCGGGTTGGGGATCGATGTTGGGCGAACTGGTCGGGCTGTCCGACCATTACTCCGCCTTCACACGCGGGGTCATCGAGATGGCCGACGTCCTCTATTTTGTGGCGTGGACGGCCGTGTTCCTTACGCTGAATATTATCTTCATCGACGGCCGCAGTCGGCCAAAGGCGCGCCTCTATTTTTCGGGCACGGTTGTTGGCTGTGTTCTCATCGGGCTATTGGGCAACTGGCTGATTCGCGATATGAGCCTGCTGCGCTTGGATATGACGGAGGGCAAGGTCTTCACCATTTCCCAGGCGTCGAAGAATATTCTGAGCGCTATCGACACGCCCGTACAGGTGAAGTTGTACGTCACACCCAAACGGGACATGCCCACGGGGATGGCGAATTTCGAGCAGGACGTCACGGACAAACTCGATGAACTCCGCGTGGCCTCCGGCGGAAACATTCAGTACTCGGTGGTTCATTTGACAGCCGCGAATGCCATTGACGGCGGCGTGACTATCGCGGATGGATCGGAGCCTGAGGAAGAGGAAGAAGGCGAAGAAGAAGCCCTTGAGAAGCGTATGCTGGACAAGGGGATTCGACCCCATTCGGTACAAATGCTGAGCCAGGACCAGATGACGAACAAGCTCATCTATTCGAGCATCGGGATCGGGTATAAGGAGAAACAGGAGGATATCCTCCCGAATCTACTCCCTCAGGACTTGATGAATATCGAATATCGCCTGGTCAGCACCATCTTCAAATTGACACAAGAAGAGCCACCCGTTGTCGTAATCATGGCGCCGCAAGAGCAGGTGACCATCGATCCGCAGATGCGTCAGATGATGCTGCAAATGGGCCAGCAAGTCCCGGAAACGGAAGATCCTTACTCGTTCTTGCAGCGAATCCTGGAATCGGAGAAGTACAGCGTACAGCGTGTGGATATCTCGCCGCAAAGTCCGTTGCCCGAGGAATTCGACACGCTCGTGGTGGCCGATCCGAGGAAGTTGAGCGACCGGCAGCGCTGGGAAATCAACCGCGTCCTCGCGAGCGGAATATCCGTCGTGATGGCGGTTCAAAACCGCGAATTCGATTACCAGGCCACCCGCCAAGGCCTCAGCCTAAATCAACGCGACGAGGCACCCGCCGTGAATCCGCTCTTGGAGAAGTACGGCATCACCGTGAGCGCCGATCATCTCATGGATGTGAACCATGTGGCGCTGAATGTTTCTTCGGGTGGAAGCGGAGGCTTGGCCGCGCTGCTGAACATGGGCCAGCCGATCGACCTCCCCACGCACATGCTTATCAATAACGAGACCATGGACCAGGATACGTCTATCACGAGCCGGCTTTCGACCGTGTTTTATCTTTGGGGTTCAAGGCTCGTGCTGGATGAAGACAAGTTTGTCGAGTTGGGAATCGATGTGAAAACGCTGATGCGTACAACGGGAAACGCGTGGACGGCTCCCTCCATGAACCAGGACGCGATTGAGCAACCCGATTCAGGCGAGGCCTTCCCGATCATGGTTTTGGCCTCGGGACAGTTTCCGGATGCGTATGCCGGGCTGGATCGCCCGGCATGGCCCGCCCCGGCGCCGTCGCAATTCGGTCAACCGACTCCGCCGCCCCCCGTGGAAACCGGCGAGCCGGACGAACTCGTTCTGGCGCCTGGAAAACTGGTGGTTATCGGTGGTGCGGAAATGTGGCGTGACAATTTCATCAACCCGCGCAGCGGCGGTCCGGGCAACTTCGACCTGTTCTTGAATACGGTGGACGCGGTGACGCTGGGCGATGACCTGCTGAACGTGCGTGGACATAAACCCATCGACCGGATTATCGCATCGCCATCGTCGGGCACGAAGACGCGCTGGAAGTTGATTAACTATGGCTTCGCCATCAGTGTGATTTCCATCGCGGGTATCCTGACCACGCTGGCGCGCCGCCGTTCGCGGAACGCGTACACCCTGGCCCATAGCGCAGGCTGACCACGTGGACGCGCTTGAACGTACCTTATTGAATCGAAACGTGTACCGCAGCGCATCGCTGTTGGGTGTTGGAGAAATGATATGAAACCGAAGACCCTGATCCCCATGGCCATCATCATCGCCGTATTGGGGGGCCTAGTCTTTCTAAGAAGCTTGGGCGACGAATCCTTCACGCTGGTTGACGAGGTGAAGCTAACCAAACTGCTGCCAGATGACCTTTCGCTTGACGCCATCACGAAGCTGGAAATTTACAACGGCGGCGCGACCGAGGAAATCCTGGAGTTGCTCAAAGAGGCCGGCGAGGAAGGCTGGGTTGTAGCCTCGCACTTCGACGCGCCGGTCACCGGCACAAAGATTGATACCTTTTTGGGCGATCTGTTTGGATTGCGGGGAGAATTCCGCGCCGCAGGCGGCGAGGACTCTTTTGGAACCTACGATCTCGCCGAGGAGTCGGCATTTCACATTAAGGGCTACACGGGAGACGGTGAGGCCCTTGGCTTCCATCTTCTTGTCGGAAAGGCCCCCGGTATTGGCAACCGCTTCGTGCGCGCTGCGGGCGAAGACGCCATCTACGTTGCCGATGTCGATCTGCGGCAACGGGCCGGCCTTTATACGGACGAAAGCGCTGACCCACCAACACCGGATTCGTGGTTGGACAAGAAAATCCTTGAGTTGGAGAAGACGGACATCACGAAGGTGGCTTTGACGATGCCGGGCAAAGCGCTCGCTTTCGAGTATCAACAGAAGTCCACTGAAGCGCCGGAGGAACAGCCGGACGGCGAAGACGCCGCAGCACCGACGCCGACCCCAGCCATCGAGTACGAATGGGTGCTTGCATCGGGGGGAGGCGGACGCCCTCTCAAGGATGCGGGTCTGCAAGGAATCCTCAGCAAGATCGCCACGATGGGCGCTTCCGATATCGTCGACCCCACGAAGAAGGACGAGTACGGCCTGATTAAGCCTGCCTTCGGTGTGCGGGTTGGGCTGATGGGCGATGCGGACGAAATCGTCATCGAAGCGGGACATCCCGACGACGGTTCCGATGGCTACGTGCGTGTGGCCAGCCGGGATAAGGATGTGGTGTACAAGGTGACCAAGTTCAACTTTGAGCAACTGTTTCCCAAGGGCTCGACGCTCTTCGACTTGCCCCGCGTTTCCTTTGACCTCCAAGACATCACCGAGATTAACCTCACCTCGCCAGACGGAACCGCCACGCTCGTCAACGAAAGAAATGCGTGGAACATCATCGATCCTATGTCGGACTTGCCGGTGCTCGCATCCAAACTGACCGGTATCGCGACGACGCTCGCCGCGTGGCAGGCGGATGATTACTTCGACTCTCCCGACGGCTCGGGCCTGGCTTCGCCGGAACGAACTGTGACCTTCAAGATCGCCAATGGCCCGGAGCAGACGATAGAAGTCGGCGGCGAGAATGAATCGACCGGCGGTCGCTACGCGCGTTTGAATGGAATGAACGCCGTGCTGGGCATATCCGCGAGCGATGTGTCCAAGGTGTTCCCTGAGCTCAAAGACCTCTTCGAGCGCGACCTGTTCGACATTGATGAGTTGGATATACAGGCCATCGAGATCACGCGGACCGCCACGCTTCGCTTGGACCGCAACCCTACGGGTTGGTCGATTACCGCAGGTGGCCTCACAACGAACGCGAAGGCTGGCACCGCAGACGCCCTCGCCCTGGCGATAGCCCAGCTACAAGCGGACGACCTGATTTTCGGGGCAGCCCGTATGCAGGGCGGGTTTCTCGCATCGGTTGGCGTGTTCATGAGCGATGGAACGGAAAAACGCTTCAACGTCGAAATCGCGCAAGCAGATGGAACACATCCGGTAACCGTCCCCGGCCTCGTGACAACCTTCGTGCTGAACGCCGATACCGCCGCTGGCATCCTCCTGACGGAAAATGACCTGCGCGATATCGCACCGGTGTCGGTGGAGGTGGAGACGACGGACGTTGCCGAGACGCCGAGCGCCCCATAGCGCAACCTCCAATTAAGGTTTGCAAAAAAGGAAGGGCGGTGCCTCTTGTCTTGCTTGTCTTGCTTGTCTGCCAGGCCCTATCTGGTTCCTTTGACTATAGGGTCCACTCGGCCCGGATTTAGCTAGGCAAGGATTTTTTCGGCCTGAGTGTTGCCCCTTGATCGCCACGCTTGGGGTGATTACACTTTAGGAGCGGTTTGTTTTGGGATAGTGGAAGACTGATCATCCCCCGCGCTGGGTCTACTGCCCCCTACTAGAATGCGAAGAGAGGCTGAATGAGCCCAATCAAACGGCGTATAGGCGAAATGCTGCTCGATGACGGGCTTATCAGCGCAGGGCAGCTATCTCAAGCCCTTGAGTCACAGGCGAAGAGCGGCGGGAAACTGGTCGAAAAGTTGATCGCCCACGGCAGCTTGACGTTCGACGACTTCGTCCGATTCCTTTCTAGGCAGCCTGGCATCGCGAGCATCGATCTCACGAACTACCACATCCCCGAGGACTACGTTTCCCTCGTGCCGCGAGAAATTGTCCTCAAGCATGAGGTCTTCCCTATCGACAAGATGGGGAGACTGCTGACCTTGGGCATGGTGTGCCCTCTGGATTCGGCGACGATCGACAAGATTTCGGAAATCACCGGGCTCAAGGTGAAGCCTATTCTCTGTTCGCCGGATCATATTCGCGCCGCGATTCGCCGGTATTATTCTCTCGTGCCGGGTGTTCCGGATGAGCCGACTCCTTCGGCCCTCAAGGCCAGAAAGCCCAAGACCAATAAGGCCAAGAACGCCACGAACAACGTGGCGAAGGCCGATTCCGGTCTGAAGCTGAAACGGGTGCCCGGGTTGCTCACCAATCTTACCTCGCTACCGGCGTTGCCCGTCACGGTGCGGAAGGTCCAGGAAGCGATGGGGAACATGTCGGTTACCCTGTCCGACGTGACTGAAACGATCTTGCAAGATCCACCTGTGGCCGCAAAAGTGTTGAGCGTCGCAAATTCAGCCGCCTACGGTTTTCCGAATAAGGTGAGTTCGGTGGATTTGGCGGTGGCGCTTATGGGGCTCAAGGAAACGTATTCCATCGTTCTTTCCGCCGCCATTATTAATCTCTTTGACAAGGGTAAGCAGACGGACTACGCGATTTTCTGGGAAGAGGCGCTCAATTGCGCGGCGGCCTGCAGAACCATCGCCAACCTCAAGGGTAAAGCCGCCCCGGATGGCGTGTTTACGGCAGGCCTTCTTCATGATATCGGTCGGATAGCCCTGCTTGAGACGGCTCCCGACCGATACGCACAGATCGATCCACAACTTGCTGGAGCGGAATTGACCGCGATGGAGGAGGAGTTGGTCGGGTTGACCCATGCGGAAGCCGGGTTTGAATTGGCGACAAACTGGAATCTCCCCGCCGATATTGCCGAGGCGATTCGGCTTCACCATCAGCCCGATTTGAGCACGGAAGCGCCCACGGTCGTCGCCATTGTAGCCTTGGCCGAAGCGTGGTCTCGCACGGCGGCCATCGAGGGAACGGATAAGGCGCAAGCCCTTCTCGACTCACAAGCCCTGCTCGATCAGATTGGGCTTGACATGGCGCAGGCCTCCTTCGCCTTTGACGAGATCTCCCGCCAAGAACGCAGCCACTTCCAATGGGATAAGGCGAACATTACCGGCTGATCGGCTCTGGCCCTTACTCTACGAAAAAAGGGTTGTACCGCTTTTCGATGGAAACCGTCGTCGCGGGTCCGTGGCCTGAATGGATTTGCGTGTCGTCGGGCAAGGTCAATAAATATTCCCGGATCGCCTCTATCTGCATCGCGTAGTCTTCATCCGATTTCGTTCCGCCCACCGAGCCCGCGAAGAGCGCATCGCCGGAAAATACCATGCCCGGAAAGATAAGGCTGAGGCCCACGGGCGTATGCCCAGGCGTACTGACGACCCGGCCAACCATGTTTCCCACCTTGACTTCGTCGCCGTGGCCCACGACCGTATCCACGGTGTAGCCGCCGGGCTTTTCGGTGCCCGCGATGACTTTTGCTCCAAATTCCTTCGCGCACTCCGCGACGCCTGCCACATGGTCTCCGTGATCGTGCGTGAGGAAGATGGTAGACACGTTCAGCCCTTCCGCGCGCACGTATTCGACGACGGATGGCTCAAATTTTCCGGCATCGATGAGCACGGCTTCCTTGGTCTCGTCGCACCCGAAGACGAAGGTATTGACCTCGCCAATCGCCATCTCTACTTTCAAAAGAAAGGGTTTGAAACTCATTGATTGGCTCCCTCTAAGTTGGCGCGGTCAAAATTTGCGGTTCCTTCCGCGCCGTGCAGATCCGCGCCGCTCAGATTGGCGCGCCGAAATATGGTTCGCTGAATGTTTGCCCCATCAAACGAGGTGGATTCCAAGTTTGCGTTGCCCGGTCGCGCGTAATACAAATCAGCGCCATCGAATAGAGCCCCGGCGGCCTGGGTACCCACGAGGTTCCCTTGCTGCAAGTTCGCTCCGGTAAAGTCGGCGCCTTCCGCGTGCGCGCCTCCCAACACGGCGAAGGAGAGATCCGCGTTGGTGAACAGGGCATCCTTAAGATTCGCCTCGTCCAGCCAGCAGCGGCTCAGGTTCGCGTCGGAAAAATCCGATCCTTTCAGGTTCGCCTTCGACAGCTTCGCGTTGGAAAGATCCATCCCCGAGAAATCCTGACCGGAGAGATCGTCTCCCCGCGCGGCTGCCGCGATCACTTCATCTCTGTTCATCTAGTTCCTGTCCTTCCACGCCAAGCGCAATCCAATCTCGAACATTCAGGGGCAACGGCCATTCTAGCAACTTCCTCGAAAGAATTCCCGGCGGCGATTGATCTTCCACGGCGTGCGGGTACGCTACCGAACATAAGGGTCTATAGATTCCTTGCGCCGCCGTCGGGATGTGCCGCATAGAAATCGGGATAGTCCTCGGCGGCCCATCGCCGGAAGGGTTTCCCGCTGCCTTCGTAGGCATCGAGGAGTTGTCCGATGGGGGCGTCATTGAAATGAGGGCCAATCTGGCCACGCGCCTGTTCGAGCGATGCTCCTTGGAGAAGGAGGTAGACGGCGGCGGCTACCGCCGAACGGTGGACGCCTCCGTGGCAGTGGATTAACTGGGGCCCGGGGGGGCGCGTGAAGACTGCGATGAGCCGTTCCAACGACTGGGGCTCGGGCAGGCGAAACATGGACCACGGGATGTCGACGTGGTTCGCGTTCAATTTATCGCAAACCGCTCTCTCGTTGCGGTACCAGGATTCCTCGGGATTCGGGTTGCGTAGACTCACAACTTCTCGAATGCTATGCTCCTCGATACGCCGTTCCAGGGCCGTGGGATTAAGTTGGCCCGAGCGGTAGAGTTGTCCCATTTCGACCGCTCGGAAGTTGCCGTTTAGGTAGGCGCAACCGGGCACGATGAGACCGGCAGCAATCAATAGAAATAGGGACGCGGCGCATGGTCTGGTCATGGATCCTGAAGTCCTTTCCAAGTTCCCGGATCACTGCCCGGCGATTCAACGAAAAGGAAATGGTAACTCAGGCTTATGAGAATTAGTAAACGATTGGGGATCACGCTCGCCGTTCTGGCGCTGTCGTTCGCGGGGAACGCGGCTTGGCCGGAACCGGAATTGGGATCGGTAGCGCTCCACCAGGCCCTGTTGGACCTGGGCACCGATTTGCGCCTTATGTGCGTGGCGGCGCATCCGGATGATGAAGACAGCGCGACACTCGCCTTGTATCGAAAGAAGTATGGCTACAAAACCTTCGCGCTCATCGGGACGCGGGGCGAGGGCGGCCAAAACGAAATTGGCCCGGAGTTGTACGAGGAACTTGGGGTCATTCGGACACACGAAATGCTGCGGGCCTCGGCGATTACGGGCGCCGATCTCCATTTTCTCGACATGCCGGAATTCGGGTATTCCAAGAGCCGCGAGGAGGCCTTTGCCGTTTGGGGCCGGGAAGAAACGTTACGTCGGATGGTGCGGAAGATCCGCGAGCTTCGTCCCGATGTCATCATCACGCACCACGGGCCGCAGGGCGGACACGGGCATCACCAAGCCATCGGCAAGACCTTGGAAGACGCGTTTGATGTGGCCTCGGACCCGAATGCCTTTCCGGAGCAGATAGTGGAAGGGCTTCAGCCTTGGCAACCCGCGCGCCTTTATCTTATTGTGCGGGGCGGAGGCGGCGACGATCTCGCGAAAATTGTTTCGAATGAACTGGACCCCGCCCGCGGGTACACCTACTCGGCTATCGCTGGGCAGGCGTTGCGGGAGCACGAGTCGCAGGGGATGGGTTTTTTCGTAGGCAGGTTCACGTCCGGCCGCCGTTCTTCGCGGGCCTACCGGCTCGTGAAGGAGGCGAATCGGCCTGATATGGCCGCGCGTGGCGGGCTTGCTTCGCCGGGGGGAGACTTGTTTGAAAACATCCCGGATCGCGTGGACAAGGCGGCGCGAAAAATCTCCTTGGGCGGGGCCGGGCAGGCGGACCTCAAATCGAAAGTGTTCAAACTTCTTAAGAAACACGACGGCGCCATGAATAACGATTGGGCGCGGGCGAATGACTTGGCCGCAAAGCTTATCGAATTGCGGCTGGACCTGCGCCTTTCGGACAAGGAAATTGTTGCGGGGCAGCGTCTCACCGTAAGCGCGCAACTCGCCGATTTCGGGGAACCGGATGTGGAAGGCGGCGTTGTCTTGTTGACAGCGTCCCCGTGGGTGGATGTGGAAGATAGCGGAGTAAAGGTAGAAGGCTTCGACTCTGGAAAAGCGTCTGCCGAGTTGGCGGTAACGATTCCTTCCACGCTGGAGCCGACGATTCCCCATCCCGAGAAGCTGTTCTCAGCACATTTTTTGGAACCCCAATTTACGTTGACTGCCCGCGTGCGCGTGGGTGAGATGTTTGTGGAAGTAAGTAAACTTGTGCTGTTCGATGTTGCGCCTGCCGTGTCCGTGGAATTTGCGGATTCGCCCTATCTCATTCGTGAAGGAGTGGGCGGCGAGACGCGCTTCGAGCTGTTGGTGACGAATCATTCGACCGGGCCGCAAGAGGTGAGTATCGCCGTGGCGGGCGCCGAGGGATTGGGCCTCGAAGACGGCAACGTGACGGTTTCGTTGGATAAGGAAGGCGCGCAAAAGCTTGTTCCGGTTAACGCGGTTATCGCGGAAAACTTGGCGGCGCGGGACTATTCCCTGACGGCCCGCGTCGACGGTCTCGACGCAGTGGCGGAGGGCACGGCCCGCGTAGTCGATCTTTCTGTTCCGGAGAATATTCGTGTGGGGGTAATCGAGAGTTATGACACCACATTCATGACAACACTCGAACGCTTCGATGTGCCTCACAAGGCGATTCAAATTGGCGATTTCACACCCGAGGCCCTGGATTCCTTTACCACGATCATCGTCGATATTCGCGCGTATCTTGTGCGCCAGGATTTGGTCGCCAACAATCAGGCATTGCTCGATTACGTCTCGCGCGGCGGCACCGTTATCGTCATGTACCACAAGACCTACGAGTGGAAACCGAGCTTCGCGCCCTACCCGATCACCGTTTCGCGCAATCGCGTAACCGTGGAAGAAGCGCCCATAAATCTCCTGGTCCCGGATCACCGCCTGTTCAACGCCCCAAACAAAATCGTCGACGCCGATTGGGATGGGTGGATCCAGGAACGCGGACTCTACTTTCCGAATAAGTGGGACGATGCGTATACAGCCCTCATCGATGTGGCCGACCCGGGAGAAAATCCCGAACCGGGCAGCCTTCTCATTGCGGAGTACGGGAAGGGCACCTATGTGTACACGGCCCTCGGCTGGTACCGTCAGTTGCGCGAACTGCATCCCGGAACGGTCCGCGTATTTGCGAATATGCTGGCGCTATGACGATGGACGAAAACAGCGTGCAGGATGCGATGGAAGTAATCGAGAAATTCTTCGTCGCGTTCAACAACGCCGACAACGAATCGCTCAAGAATCTATACAATTACCCCCATATTTTTCTCTTCGGAAACGGCAAGGCGCGAATCGCGGAAGACGCGGACGGCACGGCGATGGACTTCGAACGATTGCGGGAGCGGGAAGGGTGGCACCGCAGCGCGCTGGATACCATCAAGGCGACGAATGTTTCGGATGAGAAGGTTCACTTCGAGTTGATTTTCAGCCGCTACCACGAGGACGGCACGAAGTACAGCTCGACCCCGGTGTAAGCTTCCCCTGAATTGCGACATGTCATAAGTAGAGGTTTTCTGACACACT
>JAPYPO010000077.1 GCA_029937645.1 Candidatus Hydrogenedentota bacterium | reverse complement strand
TTAAACGATGCCGGCGGATCTCAAGATGACTCTTCCAAATGGGAAATCCGGGATATAGTCCTTTTTTACCGTTCGGTTACGTCTTCTTCACTTTACTCCCGAATTCACAGATGGGTTGCGACGACAAAACACGATCCCCCGCCCCCAGGCCCTCAGTATCATCCCCCGAAAGACACATAAGGTTGCTTCTCTATACACGCAGGCGACAACACAGAAAAAGCTTAGCGACTTAGCACGTCAATACTTGAGGGATGTCCAGTCGCGGCAACCCCTTGCGAAAGATATTCCATCAGCATAGAATAGAGCCAGTCAATCCATTGTTCGTTGGCATCCCGGATTTGGAACTGTTCGGCAATGAAAACGCGGAGCGTACTTCATTGGATACGGAAGAGAGGACCAAAATCAGCAGGGTTGTGTCGACCCTTTCCGTGGCGCGCAAGTACATTCAATTTTATCCACCGACCAATTCCAACGTAAAGAGCGCCATTCAGCACCTCTCGGAAGGGTTGCGGATCCTCTTCTTCGGTCACATGCGCGATAATTCGGTCGATGGTAACGACGGTTCCCTGGGCAAACTGGAGATCAAGGAACGGCCCCTCGCGCCGGACGGCCTCCTGCTCACCGTGGAGCGCGACCAATTCCGGTATGGCGATCTGGAACTCGGTTTTGACAGTACCCCCTCACGCAAGCTGGCGGGAGATCTTTACGATCTGGGCGTAAAGAGCATCCACATTCTTCCCGAGATTACCCGCGACGACCTCGGAGCCTTCCTTGAGCTAACCTGCCTATCGTCCGAGGAAATCGAAGAGCAGGGCGGCATCATCGATGCAGCGAAGGCGGCCGGCGTTGACCATATCGTTTTGGGGATGGCCCAAGACTTGAGCATGGTCGAGTGGGGCAATGACTCTGAAGACGTCGACTTTCTTGAGTTTCTTCGCAATAAGCAAGCCCTGCGCCACTCCCCCAACGACCCAGGTGCCCAATACGATTTCCCGCAAGACGAATCGGAAGATGTTTCCGACATTAAAGATTTCTTCCTCGACGTGGCTAAAGGGTCGAGCGATAAACGCCGCCATCTGTTCCAGACGCTGGGGGATCCCGCCCGGCTGGCGGAAACCCTGAACCACATTCACGCGGCGGGCGAGTCCCACGGCTCGGGCGAGAGCGAAGACGACGGCATGTCTTCCGACCTGCTGCGCAATACCTTCAAGACCGTCGCAGGCATCATCAAGTCGCTGCCTGAAGAAACCAGCCAAGCCATCGTTGAGACGATGGGGCAAGCCATCATGACGGCCGACGAACGCACCCAAGACAACCTCTTGAAGAACTCCCTAGCCTCCCGCATCGGTAGCGGCGCGGTCGAGGACAAGATTCTTTCCTCCATGCCCGACGGAAAAGTGGCTGAGACGCTGGAACATCATGTGCGCTTTCACAACGGCACCGCAAATACCATCTCGAATTTTCTCGAGGATTTCGGAGATGATCCGCGGCGGCGTACCGCCATTCGCCACATGCTCGTGCGCTTGCTGAACGAGGACGGGGACGGATGAATTCAAGAAGCCGTCGCCATGCTGGAAACGGCGCCGCAGCATGTGGCACCCGGCAGTACGGCCCGCAAGGTGGAGGAGGTCGAAATAGACCCAGCAGAGCGCCGCGAAATCGCAACGGCGTTGCGCATTACCGCTGACGAAATCGATACGATCGAGCTCCACGTGGAAGCGGACTTTCGTTACGAGACTGAGCTTCATGCGACGCGGTCGATTTTTGAGCTCTTCCTGTACGAGTCCATGCTGCCCTTGGGCGAGCGCACGGTACACCTTTTTTCCGCCCTTCTCGGGGAGACGGTTCAGAAAAAGAGCTACGACTTCCTATCGGAAATCTTGCAACTCATCGTCGAAGAAATACCGCGGCGTGCTCAAGCGCAACTGCGAACCGTTGTGACAAAGGTGTTGGCGCTTTGCGGGGAGCGAGAGCATTTTGACGAAATCATTCACCGCCTCCGCGCACGCGACCCCCGCTCGCCGGAATACAGGCGGCTCATCTACCTAGTGGATCTCATGGGCGACACGGGCGCGGCTCTGTTATTTGAACGGCTTGAGCAAGAATCGAATCAGGCGAAACGGCTCTTTGTCGTGGGCCTCTTCGCCGAACTTGGGGAAGAGAAATTACCCTTTCTAACGCGCAAACTGAAAAGCGACGAATGGTACGTGGTGAGAAACGTGGTATTTATCCTCGGGAAAATCCGATCGGATATGGCCGTGGACGACTTGAGAGACGCCCTGGATCACCCGGACGTGCGGGTGCGTCGTGAAGCGATGCGTGCCCTGTCGGCCATCGGGGGAGAGCGCCCGAAGAACATACTCATAGGCCTACTGGAGAGTCCGGAACCCCTGACGCGCCGCCTTGCAGCGGAGTGGTTGGGAACCATGGCCGACAAGAGTGTGCTGCCACGATTTGTCGAATTGATCTCCGATCGGGCGGGTGAACTCATGAAGGATCCTGACTATGCAATGGGTGTGGTTCGCGCCATTGGGATGCTCGGCGGACGGGAGGAAATAAGGATATTGAAACGATTTATGCCGCGCGGCGCCGTATTTCGTGGAAGCAAGATCGTCGAACTCATCGACGCCTGCAAGGAATCCATCGCACGCCTGGAGGGAGAGTCCACCTCCACACTGCAAGAACTGGCGCAGGCTTCGAAACGGTCGCATGGCAACCGATAAAGCCGAAGCCCGCAGACAAGCGGCCGCGTTCATGTCGACGTTGAATTCCGCCCGCCAGCGCCTCGCCCTTTATCCGCCCGAGCATCCGCAAGTGAAAGAGGCGGTCGGCGAAGTGCTGCGGTGCGTCGAGCCCATGCACGTCGACTCCCCTTCGTTTACCGTTTCCATCATGGGCGAGGAATTATTCCTCAACGGTCGCCTGCTGCCGGAGGAGAGCCGCAACCACAACGAGTTGATGGCCCAGTTAACCGAGCGGAAGTTGACGAACCTCAGCCTGGACCGCGGCATCACCCCTGAGGAACTGACTGAGTTTGTCCGCTGGAGCACCGCCAAACCCGAGGAAATCAGTGCGGCGGGTGGCTGGGGCAAAGTCCTTGCCGAGGCCGGAGTGACCCACCTCGCCGTCGATAGGCAGGTGGCGCTCGATGACATGTGGGATCAACAGGGCGGCGGCAATGAGAGATTCCGTGTGTCACGGGAGGTCTACCGCAAGACGATCAACGCCGCGCTCTCTGCCTATATGGACGCAAAAAGCCACCAGTCCGTAAATGTGGAAATGGTCGACGGCGTCGTGCAGTTGCTCGTCAGTTCCGTCGTGGGTAACGACGACATGATGAAAGCGCTCAGCCAAATTCGCGGGTACGACGAATACACGCTATCCCATTCGGTCAACGTCGCCGTGCTTACCCTCCTCATGGGATCGAAGCTGAAAATGCCCGGGCCCCTGCTGCACCGCCTCGGGACGGCGGCGTTGCTGCACGATATCGGCAAGACGCAAGTCTCCGAAGACATCGTGAACAAGGACGGCAAACTTTCAAGCGATGAATGGGAACAAATGCAAAGCCATGCGCTTCGCGGCGCGCAGATGCTCGCCGAACAAGAACACATGGACCAACTGGCCATCGTGGTCGCGTCGGAGCACCACGCCCGCGAAGACCTAACAGGCTACCCGCGCTTTCACGCGTACAAAAAACTCCACACCATGAGTAAAATCGTTGCAGTCGTAGACACCTACGACGCCCTCACCTCCGACCGCAGCTACCGCAAGTCGGAAACACCTGACGAAGCCATGAAACTCATCATCGAAGGCAGCGGAACCCACTTTTCCGCGCCGATAGTAAAGGTCTTCGCCCAACTTACCGGCATGTACCCCGTTGGGTCCGTTGTCGAGATGGATACCGGTGAGCTCGGGGTCGTCTACAAACCAAATACCGATGACATCTACCGGCCTCAAGTGAAACTCTTCTCAGCGACCGACGAGTCCATTGCCGAATACAAACTCGTGGACGTGGCG
Source organism: Candidatus Hydrogenedentota bacterium (assembly GCA_029937645.1). Lineage (GTDB taxonomy): Bacteria > Hydrogenedentota > Hydrogenedentia > Hydrogenedentales > JAPYPO01. Next base: position 8,996 of record JAPYPO010000077.1, on the reverse strand, counting down.
GAACGCGAAGAAGACGGTTCGTACCCAAGAACAATTCGGCGCTCCGTCGACCCGTCGGAATGCCAGGTAGACATCTCCGATTTTCTCTAAGGCCCGATTTTTCTACGCCCTAGAGAAGCTTCCTTGAATCGCTTTGTTTCGGGGTTTGTAAACGTACGTCGTGTCAGCGAAGCACGCCATCGGGTCCGATGATAATCCGGCCTTCGCTGGGCCAATCCCACCCCTCGGTTTTTGCGAGAAACTCGGCGCGGTCGAGGGCGAATCGCGGGCTTATTTCGATATCAATGGTCGCGCCGCCTGCGTCATCACGGAGCACGAGGCAGCCCGCCTCTTCCAGCCAGCCACTCCACATCTTCACCATGGTTATGCGGGCGGTTTCTACGCTGTCATTGCCGGTCATTTGTTTGGTGGGTGTAAATTCCGTGGTGCAATCGATATCGAGGACGACGGGCGGATGGTTGATATAGCGCAGCGCATCAAATACAAACGTTTCGAATTTGAACGCGTTCGGCGTGTCCGGTTCGACAAGCGCCCCGGAACCGTTGAGATAGGGAACCTTCTTGTGCGAACAATGCCAAGGAAAATCCTGGAAGGCATTGTAGACGCTTTCGATGAAATCGACGGATAACACATGGATTGCCGTATTGCCGGCGGGGAAAATCATCGCGCCGTCGGCGTCGGTCTCAAGCAGCCTGGGGTAGATGTCGAGTTCGGTGTACTCGATTACCTGCGCCACTCCATCGCACACGCAATGGACTCCCACCGGTTCGCGCAAACTGATTTTTGCATTCGATTTCGAGGACATGTCCCCGCCGCGCAGCAGGTGGTATCCGATGAAATACGGATCGGCGATATTGGCGGCCCAGTTGTCCACCTGGAAATAACTCAGCGTGTCGATGCCGCGGGCGCGCGCGTCGGAAACGATGCCGCTCTCGACCAACCCGGGGATACAGCCCCCGTGTCCGTTGGGATTCATGGCGAGGTGGCCCGGGGCGTCGAGGATGAACTTTCCTTCGCCATCCACGCAGGGCATCATCGACTGCTTGAAGAAAATGACATCGGCTTCGTTGAGCCCGAAATTGTCGTGCTCTTGGAAAAAATATTTTGTCGCCGCCTCGTTCGATTCACCCACCATGATGTACCACGGCAGCGTTTGGCCATAGCGGTTTTGAAGGTTGCAAATCTTGTCGGCGTGAAACTCGAAGAGGGTCCGACCCGTGACACCGCTTATCGGGAAAGATCCTTTCGGGCCCGGGAAGCCCAGCCGAGTGCCTTGGCCTCCCGCGACCAGTACCAGCCCTACCCGGCCCGCGCGGAACGCCGCTTCGCCGGCAGCGAGAGCCTCTGCTGCAGCGACATCGCCTGGCGAAGGCACGGGAATTATAGAGACGGGCTCAATTGTCTTGAAGGGTACTGCTGAGGGCGTGTCCGCGACCCAGGTGTCCACGAGCTTTTGAACCAGAGGAAAATCGATGTCTTCCAATTGGGCGGTGAGCGATGCGCGGCCCGCGGCATCTAATTGTTCCCAGAACCGAAAAACGTGATCCTGACCGAATTCTTTCAGCTTCCGCCGCATCGCGTCCTGGGTGGCTTCCACTATTCCATTCTCCTTGATCGTCCTACCTTATTCATTGCCTCCCGCTGAGCGCGGTTGGGCAAAAGCCCCGGAAGCGTCCCGGACATCAATTCAAATTTCGAACCGCAGCCGTCACAGATGCCATATTCAAAGCCCGGCTGTTCTAGGAACTCCTCGCATTGGGGGCATATCGGCTGAAAGGGCTCGTACAGCTTGGCGGGGTTGGGAAAATCCAAACCGCAACACTCGCATTTCGCCACATGCCGACGCCTCTGCCAGCACGAGGAAAACGCGCGTGTTGCAGTGCAGATTCGGCAGTACGCCTCGGTGGCCATGGTGGGCTGGCGATCCGGTGCGCCTCCGCCTTCTCCCTGCGAGGGCCCTGGCTGCGAAGGTTTTGCGCCGCCGGAATTTTTTCTAAACAGAGCCATGGCGCTTAATTCACACCCGCGCGCAGAACACCCGCGACTCTTGCAATGCTATTCGGATCCAATGTGCTATACAACCCTATTCGCCAGACTTCTTCGGCGGTTCAGCCTGCCGAACGACGGCAGGCGTCTGTTTCGAGTTGTTTACGGCTTTCGTGGCATCTAGGCTGAGTACGCCTAGCACCTGAACGGTTTCCGTATGCTCTTTTCCATCGGCCTTCAGTTTTATCGTCCATACATCCTGTTGGAGCCGCGCGCCGGGATCGTCGGCGACCTTCACGTCAAACACAAAGCTATTGGGCTTGTCCCCTTTGCGATAGCTCATCTTGAGGGAATCATTCGTTGACTCCGCCGACACCAACTCAAGCGGAACCTTCGACGTGATCGTAAGAACGCCCTTTTTCTCTTCGCCCGCGTTGATAGAGCGCAACGTGACCCTCTGTGTGTCCAGGGTGTACACACCGACGATGTTCATCACGACGGGAATCACCACGCGCTGGAGCCGTGTGAGATTGGTCAACAAATTGAGCTGTGCGCGCCGTGAGCCCGCCGTTGCGTTCGGCAGGATCTTGAGGTTAATGTCATACTCGGGATGGCCGCTCGTTTGCCAGGCGGCCTCCGGCACCTTCGCGTAGGTCGTCTCGGAAAATTGACCCCGATCAGATGCTTCCGCTTCGAGCAGTTCGAATTTCTGGTCACTCATTTGGCGAACACGAACCGTGAGCGCCTTGGACTGGCCCTTTTCCACAACGCCAAAGTCCAAAACCTTCGGTTCCCATGCAATCTCGGGAGTGACCTTGACCGTCACCTTGACCGATGCTTTTCCACCGCCGCTGGGGTCGTTACTCGAAACCGTCAACGTTTTGGTCGAATCGAAGGCCGGAATGCGGAACGGATCCACGGTTACGTCGATATAGGCTTCGCCGCCCGGTTCTATAACATCGGCAGACATTTTCCCTTGGGTACACCCGCACGAGGTCGCGACGCCGGAAATCTTCAGCGGTGCGCCGCCCCGGTTGTACACCTTAATACGGCCTTCGCTGCTGCGGTCGTTGGCGATGAGCCCCATATCGTAGTGAAGCGTTTCCAACTCGATCTGCGGGTAAGCCCCGTCGACCGTCTTAGCCAGGCCTGCCACAGAACTAGACTCCGTGGAGTCCCCAGATCCCACGCTTGCCGCAGCGGGGGCCGGTACATCCGAATCGTCGGCGCTCAATACCGCATACGCCAGGAAAGCCCCCACGATGATCGAAGCCAACGCCACGAGTACCACACCAATATTATTCATGATTCACCGAACCTCCAATAGTATTGCTTGTCTCTTTTAGAGCATCTAAATTCTTCACTGTACCGTCATCTCAACTCGAATGCCGAAAGACTTCAGGCGTTTGTAACTGTCCGTGTAGACGTATAAGCCGATTGCATGTTCGCCCGGGCTTGCCGTCGGCGAGACCGCCACACTCACATCATACTCCCGTTTACCGGGATGCGCCCAGTCTTCCTCCGGAACCTCCCGGTGGCCAACGATGAAGGATTTATCTTCTGAGCCCCGGGATTCGATATAGGAGATGGTAAAGTCGTCGTCGGCTAATTGACGGATCCTAATGAATCGCTCGGGCGTATCGCCCACTTCCACGATTCCGAAATTCAACACGTTCGGTTCGATCGCAATTTCCGGACTCACACTAGCCCGAACTTTTACTCGAAAATGCCGATTCACGGGATCGTTGCTTTTGATAGTCAGAAATTTTTCCGAATAGAACCCCTGCATCAGGTTCGGATCAACCGTGATCTCCATAATTGCTTCACCGCCCGGCTCAATCTCCTTCGGCAGGAACCCCATGGTGCATGGGCACTGCGTATCTATCCCGGATATTTTCAGCGGGACTTTGCCCCGGTTGTAGACCTTCAGTTGCCCGTGGGCAATGGTGTCGCTTGCGATTAGCCCCAAATCGTAGACGTTCGCCTCCACTTCGATCTTCGCAGCCATATTCTCTTGGCCATCGATAGTGGGAGCGCGGCCCGGCACAAACCCCGGAACATCCCCTGTGTTTCCGCTGACACGCAACTGGGCGATGAATTCCTCATTGGAAAGGTTCTTAGACTCGTCGCCCGTCATGCCAACCACGATCAACACGGCGGCCAACAATAACCCGACTAAAGCGATTACAATAATACCTTGAGGTTTCATGATTCACCTGCCATATGTTCTTGTACAATGCCGATGTTCCAGCGGAGCGGGGGGCTCAGACAAGGCTCCATCGGCTGTCGCCAAAAGAGGACATGCCAGTCGAAGGCCCATATCCGCGTTAGAATATCACACGCACCCGGATCGCCGTCAACATCCGATTTGGCAATCGACTTCCCCCGGACGAAGGTTGCTCTGTCGCCCCTTTCGTTCAAGAGGGCTACCTCTTTGGAACGATACGTACAGGTGGGGCCGGGAGAAACAAGTCTTATCGGTTGGGTAGGGGGCCTGCCGCGATGCGTAGAAGCCTCGCGGCGCGCATCAATTTTTGCCTTCCAATTGCTGCAAGTTTTGTCTTGCTATTACGACGGCAGCGTCGTTGGGATATTCGGAAATGACCTGCTGGAAGAGCGCAATCGCGTTGGCGTTCTGGCCGAGGCGAGAGTAGGAATATCCCTGATTGTTAAGGGCCGACGGCACCTTGGTGTTGGTCGGAAAGTCTCTCACCAGGATCTGGAATTCGGCAATGGCCTCCTCGAACTCGCTCATCTTCAAGTGACAATGAGCCTTCCAGTATTGTGCGTTGCCCGCTTTCCCGGACTCGGGATAGAGGCGCAAATATGACCCATACTCCTCGAAGGCGAGGGCGAATTCCTCATTCATATACAGTTGCTGCGCACGCGCGTAGTGGGCTGCCGCCGCCGCCGTATTGGATTCCTCTGGAGGGGTCTCGACGACCGGAGCGATCGGCGTCGACTCTGTGGAATCCGGCGCCTCTTGACGCGGCGCAGGCCGTACCACCTCGACCGGGCCCGACTGCACATCGAAAGAATTATCCGGAACCGACGGCACTGACCGGCCGACCGGTCGGCCGACTGGCGAAGGTGGCGACACCCCAAGTTCGCGATAAAGAACAGAGGCCATCTCGTCAAGCGCGCGTTGTAACGCCTCCAAGCGAATTTGATTTTCCTCGACCAGGCTCCGCAAGCGGCGGTTCTCCGCATCGCTTGCGCTCACCTGCGCAACGAGATCGGCGGTTGTCTCGTTCAGTTGGTTGACCGACGATCCAAGATTGCGATCCAAGTTTTGGACGAGCCGGTGGGTCGCATAGACGGTGTTTTGCATCTGGCTGCCCCCTCCGCCCCCGCCGGCGCTGGAGGCGCACCCCGAAGCGAAGGTCAACAACACCGCAGACACGACAGATAGATACCGTTTATTCATGGCTCGTTCCTCAATCTCGTTGGAGCGCTTTATTGGGCGCGGTTAAATTCGGAGCGTCGGTTCATTGCCCACGCGCGCTCATTGTGGCCCATATCTACTGGGTCTTCTTCGCCATAGCTTATCGTGATAATGCGGTCGCCCGATACGCCAAGGTTTGCCAAATGGGCGCGCACGGCTAAGGCGCGTTTTTCGGCAAGCGCAAAGTTATACTCCTGCGTGCCGCGCTCATCGCAATGGCCTTCCACCTGAATGATAACGCCGGGCACCTGCTTAATCTTATCCGCGTTGTCGCGAAGTGTCGAGAGCGCATCCGGCCGAAGGTCAAAGCTATTATAGTCGAAATACACCGTCTGAAGCCCGACAGCCGCATCAAAAATAAGACCCTCGGTCATGATATTTGGGTTTAATGCATCGCCGAATTCGTTCTCTTCATTCCCGCCAAAGGGATCGTCGTCTGAGTCGGTGATATCCGTAGAAATGATGGTATCGTCATTCTTCTTACATCCGCTCGCAAGAATGGTAACGCACACCATCGCCAGCAACATGAAAGGTACGCCATTCAACCGTGCGTTCATAGTATTCTCCACCCGCTTTGCCGCGTGTTTATGCCACGCGATGTTTGACTTAGTTATCAGAGAGACGCCTGAGCATCTTCCGGTTTCAAATAATAGGGCCACTCGTGCCCCAGACGTTCCGGGCACCCGCCCAACCCCACGAAGACGGCGGGATGGTAGCAAAATACGATCAAACGGTCAACCGGTTCTGGACGCTAAATCCCTAAATTCCAAAAAAGGTTTCGATTAGGGCGATTTGAGCGGGCTTCCATCCTCGTGAATTCGCTGGGATACGCGGCGCATGACGCAACATTTTTGCCTCGAAGTTCCCTATAATGCCGTGCATCGATGGCGCGAACCGGCGGCATAGAAAGGAACTCCAGCATGAGCGACGACCTTGTTCTCTATCAAGCAGCGGATGGCATAGCGACCCTAACGCTAAATAACCGCAAACGCAGGAACGCCTTGTCCACGGAAACCATGTCAATGCTCCTGGACTTCCTGAGAACCATCAAAGACAGCCGCGAAGTCCGTGTTGTCGTACTCAGGGCCGAGGGCCCCGTGTTTAGTTCGGGTCACGATCTGAAAGAACTGCGTGATGGCTGCGAGGCCGACTATGCCGGTGTGTTTCAGACGTGTATCGAATTAATGGCCGCCATCCGCGCTTTGCCCAAGCCACTCATCGCCATGGTAGACGGCCTCGCCACTGCGGCGGGGTGCCAGCTGGTAGCTGCCAGTGACTTGGCCGTTGCCACGGAGGGATCCAGCTTCGCCGCGCCCGGTGTGAAGATCGGAGTCTTCTGCACGACCCCTGGCGTTGCTATCGCGCGCTCGGTTATGCCGAAGAAGGCCATGGAAATGTTGCTTACCGGTCTGCCGATTTCCGCAGAGGAGGCGGTGCAAGCCGGACTGATCAATCGCGCGGTGCCAAAGGGTGCGTTGGAGGAAACGACCTACGCGTTGGCTGCGCTGATCGCCGACGCGAGTCCGGTTACGCTTGCGATCGGTAAGGAGGCCTTCTACCGCCAAATCGACATGGAGTGCGGTGCGGCGTATAAATATGCTGCGGAAATCATGGTGAAGAATACGCTCGAACCGGACGCGCAGGAAGGCATCAACGCGTTCTTCGATAAGCGCAAACCGCAGTGGGGCGATCAAAGATAAGCGCGGACGTGCCACAGGAAACCGGGAAACGTTCTAGCAGTACGTCGCTTCGATGAAATCGTCTGAGTGATCCGGATGGTGAACGACGACCGTGACGGGCTCGCCCGGTTCGTGGTCTTGAATTCCGGGGATGTCCACGACATCTTCGGTGTGAATCTTCGTAGAGTCTTCAGGATGGAGTAAGGTCAGGTCGACGAACCCTTCCTTGTGGTATGCGCTTTCGTAGTACGTAACGTGAAGTGTATTCAGGTCGCTTCCAACTTTGGTGAAAACCATGGCGGTGTCCTCCTGTTCACGATTTAGTATTTTGAAGATTTTACTCCGCGAAGCGAAATCCGTCAATACTTTTTCGAGTATTTTTAGATAATTATTGACGGGATAGTGCGCAAAGTGCCTGAATGTGGGGCGCATGGTTCCCGCTGCGGCTATGTGATAAAATCCCCCGTTTCCCAAACCCCATGAACCGGGGCTACGCACATCTCAAGCTGGAGGACGTATGGCAAAGGGCATAGCGACTCGCGAAAAAGACTACGCGCAATGGTATATCGATGTAGTGTTGCGCTCGGAGATGGCTGACTATTCGCCGGTGAAAGGCTGCATGGTGATCCGGCCGAACGGCTACGGAATCTGGGAGAAGATCCAGGCTGGGTTGGACCGCATGTTCAAGGAAACGGGTCACGAGAATGCCTACTTCCCTTTGTTAATTCCCGAGTCCTTTCTGAAGAAGGAGGCGGAACATGTGGAAGGCTTCGCGCCCGAGTGCGCCGTCGTCACGCACGCGGGCGGTAAGGAATTAGAAGAGCCGCTCGTCATACGCCCGACATCGGAAACCATGATTTGGGCCAAGTTCAAGGACTGGATTAATTCGTACCGCGATCTGCCGATTCTTCTGAATCAATGGGCGAATGTGGTGCGTTGGGAAATGCGTACGCGGCTGTTCCTGCGGACCACGGAGTTCCTCTGGCAAGAAGGCCACACGGCCCATGCCACCGCGGAGGAAGCGGAAGAAGAAACGGATCGCATGGTGAAGGTGTACCAGCGTTTCGTTCAAGAGTTTCTGGCGATTCCCGTCATCGTGGGTAAGAAAACGGATCAGGAAAAATTCGCGGGCGCCCTTCACACCTATTCCATCGAAGCGATGATGCAAGACGGCAAAGCCCTGCAAGCCGGCACCTCACACAATCTCGGCCAAAATTTTGCCAAAGCATTCGACGTACAATTTCAAGACCGTGACAAAGAGCGCAAGTACGTGCACGCCACAAGCTGGGGCGTTTCCACGCGCCTTGTCGGCGCCATGGTCATGAGCCACAGCGATGACAACGGCCTCGTGATCCCGCCCAAGGTGGCCCCGCTGCCCGTCGTCTTCGTTCCCATCTGGCGCAGCGATGAGGAGCAGGAATTGGTCCTCGGCCGCGCCCGCGAACTTACGTCGGAATGGGACAAGCTGTTCTACCGCATCGACGACCGCGACACGATAAAGCCGGGCCGCAAGTTCGCCGAGTGGGAAGTGAAAGGCGTACCCATTCGTATCGAAATTGGGCCCCGCGATTGCGAGAATAACGAGGTCATCGTCGTGCGCCGCGACACGGGCGAAAAGACCCCCATGCCGATGGACGGGTTACTCGAAAAGCTCGAAGCGCTGCTCGTTACGATTCAGGAATCGCTCTACGCGCGCGCCCAGGAACGGATGCAAGAAAACACGCGCGATTGCGACGACTTCGAGGAATATAAAAAAGCTGTCAAAGCCGGCGGCTTCTTCCGCATCCACTGGTGCGAAGAAGAACTTTGCGAATCGAAGCTGCAACAAAAGACGAAGTCGACCATTCGCTGCATCCCCTTCGGTGTGGAAGACGGGGCCGGCGCGT
>JAPYPO010000638.1 GCA_029937645.1 Candidatus Hydrogenedentota bacterium | reverse complement strand
TTCAACCATCATTGAACTCTGTACAGCGGATGTAGATTGTTCAATGTTTACAGTGCGGATGAATATATGCGAGGCACAGGTCTATGCGCAACCCATCGGAGTTTCGAAACTCATAGAGAAAATGTCCAAATCGCGGGTCCGCCCCTCGGCGTATCGTTAACCGGCATCTTCAACTCCTCGGCGAATTGGTGATAAACGCGACCCCAGTCGTTCGAAAAGTAGCCCCTCATCCCGACGACGACCGATATGTACTGTTGGCCGTCGATACTGTAGCTCACGATGTTCGACGTGGGGATGTCGCCCAGCTCGGTCTTCCAGAGGATTTCGCCAGTCGTGTTATCGAAAGCTATGAACGACCGATTTACGTCGCCCCCGAACACTAGTCCGCCAGCCGTCGCCAGGAGCGAAGTGATGACCGGGGGTGCCTGACGGTAGCGCCAATCGAACTGCTGTCCCTCCAGATCGACTGCCTGGACCCGGCCCATCTTGCCGTCGGAATTCGGATCGGGCGAGGGCTTAATGCCGAAGCGCACGGTGAGTAGCTGATGGCCCTCGGGCCCGATATACATTCCCCCTTCAATCAGCGGCAAGTATATGCGCTTGGTCTCGGCATTGTAGGAGAGCAATGGCCAGCATCGCGCGCCATAATGATTTGAGGAGAGATAGGTTGTTTTCGTCTTGTCAGGCACAGCCGCGAGAGGGTTCTGGTTTTTTCTACCCGTCTCGGGGTCAATAGACTCGACCACATTTTGCAGGCCCATGTCGATGGAGAAGAGATACTTGCCCGTCGCAGCATCCAGCGCGTCAAGTATGGCTATTTTTCCGACGGTGAGTACGACTCTGTGCATCTCACCATCGACCATTAGATCCAAAATCTGGCGTTCGAAAGCCCAATCCAAATCCAATTGATCGTTCGCGAGATGTTGAAAATACCAGACCAACTCGCCCGTGTCAGGATTGAGCGCAAGCGTCGTATTCGTAAAGAGCGCGTCGTTGTTGTGACCGGCTTTGTCGGTTGGATGAAGTAGCAGGTTGGTGGCGTAGGTCGGCGCGGTTCCGAAATACACGAGGTTCAGATCCGCGTCGTAACTGCCTTGACCCCAGACCGACCCGCCGCTGCGTCTTTCGAGGGGAAGGTCGTTCCAGGTGTTGCCGCCCAACTCGCCCGGGCGAGCGATGGTATTGAAACGCCACTCCTCTTCGCCGGTTTCGACGTCCACGGCGACGATAAATCCCCCTTTGGGCACGTGGACGCCCGTGACGCCCAGTATAACTTTATCCTTCACGACCAACGGTGCACTTCTTAGTTCGAAGCGGTCATGATCCCGCGCGATGAGCTGGTCCCAAATGACCGCGCCTGACTTCATATCCAAGGCGACGAGGTGGAAATCGGAGGTGGGCACCAGCACCTTCTCACCGGATAACGCGATGCCCATTTTGTGAGTCGATGGGCCCTCGGGGTTGTGTTGATAGCGCCAAAGAATGTCGCCACTCGCAGCGTCCAACGCCAGCACGGTATCGGGAAACGTATGAAGAAACATCACGCCTCGATAGACCAGCGGAGATGGATTGGACATCCCCCTTTGAAGGGGGGTGCGCCACGCGGGCGCGAGTTTCCCCACATTTTCCTTGTTTATTGAGTCCAGCGGACTGAAATTGTGCATGTCGTAGGTGCGGCCCCAATTCACCCAGTCATTCGGCGAGGGGTTGAGGAGTACGTCTTCAGTCACAGGCGGCAATTCGTCCAAGAGCTGCTCCTGTTCCGGTGTCTTTGCTACTGGCGCATCGAGATCGTAGTTTACGCCTTCGAGGCGAGGAAGGATCACCTCTCGAAGATGTTCTGTACCGGACGGCAGCGCGATGTCACTCGCGGGAAAACCGTTGGAAACTAAAATGTACGCGAGAATATTCGTATGCGTATCGTCGCCGAGGCTGCCGGGCTCGCTGACGGCCTCCGGTGGCATACGGCGCATGTGAGTCGCGAGTATCTCAGCCGATTTCCCTCGCCACGATTGATCGAAACGAATCCCGACCAGACTCGGATTTACATCAATGCCTTCGAGCTTTGCGCCGTGACACGATGCGCAGTGTTCGCGATAGGCCCTTCGGCCTTCGGCGGCTTGATCTTGCGTGAAATTCGGTGACTGAGCGAGACAAAGGGACGACCACGAACTCAGCAAGAGCGGTAGAGTCCAAAATGTAAGTACGCGGCGCGATAATGGCATAGGAATTTTCCTGACCTCTTTTCCGGTAGTAACTTGTTTTGGTTTCAGCCGAGATTACCCATATGGACCCGTCGGCGACCGGAGCCAATGAGATTGA
>JAPYPO010000637.1 GCA_029937645.1 Candidatus Hydrogenedentota bacterium | reverse complement strand
GTGTCAGAAAACCTCTACTTATGACATGTCGCAATTCAGGGGAAGCTTACACCGGAACCGGCGTAGGCACGGCGGAATGTCGAGTTGCTTTCTGGAATGGGCGGTTTAAGGGCTTAATTCATGAGAGGGCGTTCCATCCATTGGGCGCCCCGAGTTACCCGAATTGGTCCGGTTACCCCGAACGCGATGAGAGGCGTTTCCAATCCGATATATTCAAGTTGTCTGTCGTGGAGGATGAGGATCGACGAGTACCTTCCTTTAACTTCGCCATCGGTCCCGTTGAGCTCGAGCAGATGGAGTCCCTGAACACCTTTTGACCAAGTTGGGCCGGAGATCCTCCTTTTATGAACTACTAGAGTTTCCGAGTTCGCGCGAAATTGGATTGAGAGAGGGAACCACGAATGGACACCAATAGACACGAATTGTGAAAATATTCGTGTTCATTGGTGTCCATTCGTGGTTCAATAATGAGAACGCCGAAACGGCAGAGCCTGATAAATTCTCACCGGCACAGCCGGTGGCTTAACGTTGAGTTAGAAGCTAGCCAACTCCACGAACTCGGCGTAGCGGGCTTCAATCTCCTTCTGCCCGACTTCCGCAAGTCGATCCACCCCGAATTTCTCGCAGGTAAACGACGCGAGTACGCTGCCGTGAATGACTGCCCTGCGCAGGGTCTCGAAATCCGTCGCCCCCTGGTGGGCGATGTACCCCATGAAGCCTCCAGCAAAGGTATCTCCCGCGCCCGTGGGGTCCGCCACCTGTTCCATGGGCAGGGCGGGTGCGGAAAAGACGCGGTCGTCCACAAACAGAAGACACCCGTGTTCGCCCTTCTTCGGCGCGACGATGCGCGGGCCCATTTTCTGGATAAGGCGCGCGCCCTTTACGAGGTTCCGCTCGCCGGTGAGCTCAAACACTTCCTCGTCATTAATAATCAACGCGTCGATTTTTCCGAGCACCTTTAATAGGTCGTCCTTCGTGATGTCGATCCACAGGTTCATCGTGTCCAACGCCACAAACTTGGAGGACGACTGTTCCAAGACTTCCATCTGAAGCGCGGGATGAATGTTGCCGAGAAAGAGGTAGTCGGCGTTTCGCGCCGCTTCCGGCAGCTTCGGGTGAAAGTGCTCGAACACGTTGAGCTGTGTGTCGAGCGTGTCTCGAAGATTAATGTCGTCGTGATAATGGCCCGTCCAGCGAAACGTCTTTCCTTCAGCGCGTTCGAGGCCGTCCAGGTCGATACCTTTGCTCTCGAGAAGCTGGATATGCTCGGGGGGGAAATCCGTCCCTACAACGCCGACCAACGACACGTCCGTGTAGTTCGACGCGGCGATAGACGCGAAGGTTGCCGCGCCTCCAAGGCCTTCCTCATTTTTTCCTGCGGGAGTGTCTACAGTGTCCAACGCGACGGAGCCGACTACGGCGAGACTCATGAATAGTGTTCCTTTCGAAAGGTGGAATGGGGCGAGAAATTAGGTTTGACTAGGATTCGATTCCGAGCTGGTCCATTTTGTACTTGAGGATGCGGCGCGTTGTTCCCAAGTCATCGGCCGCACGCGATTGTACTTGATCGTTGCGCTCAAGCGCGCGGCGAATCAGGTAGCGCTCTATTTTACGGGTTGCCTCTTCGAGAGGCAACCCTTCGTATTCGTCCAGCGATCCGCCCTCACCTTTCTTGCCGGAGGGGAGGAGCGCCCCGATGTGCTCCGCTTCGATTAGCGCCTCGTCCCCGTGATAAACGAGGACCCGCTCGATGACGTTCTCCAGCTCGCGGATGTTTCCAGGCCAGTCGTGGGCACGGAGCCGGGCCATGGCCTTAGGAGAAATCGCGTTGGCCTTCGCGGCGACTCGTGGCGCATGCTTCGCCGCGAAGTGCGTGGCGAGTTCGGGAATATCGCTGCGGCGCTGCCGTAAAGACGGCATCTCGATATGCAATACGTTGACGCGGTAGTAGAGATCTTCGCGAAACGTGCCTTCCTGGACTGCCGCCATCAGGTCCCGGTTGGTGGCCGCGATCACGCGGATATCGACCTCTATTTCCTTGGTGCTCCCGACGGGGAAGAAGCGGCTATCCTGTAGCACGCGCAGTAATTTTGCCTGCGCTTCCATCGGCATTTCCCCAATTTCATCGAGGAACAACGTGCCTCCGTCCGCGACTTGCAGCTTGCCGATGCGGGTCTGATCCGCGCCGGTGAAGGCGCCTTTTTCATAACCGAATAATTCGCTTTCGATAAGGTGCATCGGGATGGCGCAGCAGGAGAGTCCCACGAAGGCTTTCGAGGCGCGCGCGCTGCCCGCGTAGATAGCGCGCGCGAGGACATCCTTGCCG
>JAPYPO010000636.1 GCA_029937645.1 Candidatus Hydrogenedentota bacterium | reverse complement strand
ATGAGGGAGCGTACCGCATTTGGGCGGAAGCGATGGAGCCTACGATTCAAGAGCTGATGGGCGAGAAGTAGGCGGTCCTTCGTTGGAAGTGCCTCCCCGTGCCTGAGGCGAACCGTAAAAGAATCTCAGATTAAACGGAAGCACCTGAATGTGGGACCGCCGCCCTTATCCGAGCAAACTCCCACGAATCGAGTTCTGACCGTCAAGGACAGAATCTTTTGGGTGGCACCCGGTTCTCGCCTCTGTTCTTATCCCAATTTCCGGAGAAGCGGGTTCCGACTCGCAGTGACAGGAAAGAGTTGATTTTCAGAGCAATGTTCGGGATGATGTTCTTTCGCCCCAGCCCCTTGCGGGGCGTCCGGGATTCCAACGTTGATTCATTTAGTCGATACCGTGATTCGATGAACATGCGGCATCGAACAAGGAGGAGAACCCATGAACTTTCGCCATCTTCTATGCTTGACATTTTCCGTCTTCCTATTCGCCGAAAGCACCCCGAGTTTCGCCCAGAACAGCGTAACGGACGAGGAATCCGTCAGGGCCATCGAGCCCGCGATTCAGACCGCAGCGTATGCGGTCGAGTGGTGGATGCCACGACACGAAGCGATAGTTGAGCGGGCCAAGCAGGGCGATGTCGATCTGCTCATGATTGGCGACTCGATCACGCACGGCTGGGAAAGTACGGGCAAAGAGCTCTGGGCGAAGTATTATGCCCCCCGGAAGGCCATCAATATGGGCTTTGGCGGCGACCGCACGGAACACGTCTTGTGGAGGCTCCAGAACGGCGAAGTGGATGGCCTGTCGCCGAAGCTCGCCGTTCTCATGATCGGTACGAATAATACGGGACATCACCAGGATCCGGCGCAGGACACGGCTCGGGGAATCCGCATGATTCTTGGGGAACTCCAGACGCGCTTTCCAAACATGAAGATTCTGCTGTTGGCCGTGTTCCCGCGAGGCGCGGAGAAGGATGACCCACTTCGCATCTTGAACACCGAAATCAACGAGTTGATTTCTGCCTACGGCCAATCTGAATCGATTCACTTTCTCACGCTCAACGAATTATTCCTTGAGGAGGATGGAACACTTCCAACGAGCATCATGCCAGACCTCCTCCACCCGAATGAGGGAGCGTACCGCATTTGGGCGGAAGCGATGGAGCCTACGATTCAAGAGCTACTGGGCGAGAAGTAGACGCTCCTCTGTTGGAATTGTCTCGACGGCGAATTACAGCACGACTACCCAATGGGAGAGCGCAAACCATGTCCGATCGACACTTCGATACGCCACTGGAACTGAGCGGGCCCTTTCGAGCCCCAAGGCAAATGCTGGCGACGCAGGAATACGGGGGCCATCTTTCGATTCACGATGACGCGACCGCCGAAAAACTTGGGTTTTCTGGAGCCCCTATCGAGGGCCCCACGCATTTTAGTCAGTTTGTTCCGCTTCTTGAGCACCTCTGGGGGCAAGCGTGGTTCGAGACGGGACGCCTGAGCGCCCACTATCAGAACATGGTGGTGGAAGGCGAGGAGGTTAAGGCCCACGTTAGCATACCGGCCGTTGGCGAGACGCAGGTTTCTCTCCGGGCAGAGAAAAAAGACGGTACGCCCGTGCTCACCGGCACGGCGTCGGTCGGCAACAACGGCGATGAGAGCGCGTTGGATCTCCGTGTGAAAAATCTGCGGCCTGTGGAGAAACTCATTATTCTGCGCGATGTGCATGTCGGCGACCGCGGGGCCGAAGACGACCGGGTCACGATGGACTTTGACCAGCACCTCGGCGCGATGTATCCGTTTACGCTACGGGAGAAGTTGGCGGCCATCACGGAGGACTCCCCGCTGCACACCGCGACAGGCGACGCGTCGCCCTGGGGACGTCCGATCATTCCGCTCGAAATGGTTTGTGTCTTGTGCCAATTCGGCCGCAGGGCGACTTGGAAGGCTCGGGAGCCCAATGTGGGCTTGTTCGCCGACCTTGAAATCGGAATGCTAAAAGGGCCGCTCTTCGTGGATCAGGAATACCGCCTCGAACGCGAAGTCGTCGCGTTGGGCGAGACGCGGCGCACCGAAGGCTTCTGGGTCCGGACGAATATTTGTGATTGCGATAGCGGCGAGGTCCTCGCGTACTCGCTGCTCCAACATGCCTTCATGAAAAACTCGTTCCCGACCTATGACGAAGAATTGGCGGCGAAGTAGGCCGACGACCGGATACCGCGTAAGAAACACGGCGGGCGAAGCAAAGCAATCTCTTTTGGAAGTCGGACTTATGTTGAACCCGGATTTCCCATTTAGAAAAGTCATCTTTAGATCCGCAGACATCGTTTAAC
>JAPYPO010000076.1 GCA_029937645.1 Candidatus Hydrogenedentota bacterium | reverse complement strand
ATCTTGCCCTCATTTTTTGTGCGCAAGATTGTATTATTTCGAAAACGGCAGTTGTCGCCTATTTCGACGTGGCCGCTGATGTCCATGAATTGGCCGGTAAAGCGGAATCGTTTTCCCTTCTTGGCGAAGCGGCGACCGTAGTGCCAATTCCTATATAGACGCGCGATAGCGCTCATGAGTTACTCCAATTTTGCGGATCCTTTGACCATACTCATACCGAGTTCGGTCGTGTAGGCATGGGGAATTATAGCAATCCGCTGCGCCGCGAATCCCTTATGGATTTGCGAAGGCAATGAATTACTACCGCATTGGGTCGAGAAAAAGGAAGGGAGCGGCGGGTCTTGGGAACCCGCCGCTCGCTTGCGGGGAGCATCCGAAACTCAAGTCCGTGATTCTAAAATCGCAAGAGGGCACGGTAGAGCGATATTCAGTGAAACCTTCAGGGCTGCGGTCATCGGGTTTCTATCGTCTCCGGGTGTGGGGATCGATTTGGGCCTGGGCTGTGGTCCGCCTTCATTCTGGGATGAAGGTTGGCCCCGAACCCCACGGTTAGTTTCAGACACTGAAGTAAAGTTAACACAACATATGGTGTATGTCAAGAACTTTGTTTTCAAGGATCTATAATTGAATAAATTCCATATATAGGGTCTATTTTTTATATAAGGAAAAATTAATGCTTTATATTGAATGTTGTCTATAGACTTCTTTTCGGATTATTGAGTTATCGACAAAATATATTGACTGTATATTGTATGTATTTGGACGAAATAATTTATGAGATTCGGTGTGCTTTTCAGCGCCCGTGATGCACTTGAGTTCCCCAAAAAGGCTCTGTGGTCTTGTATTTCCCCGACCGATGTTTGCCGGATCCGGGCAATCCTGATAAGATAGGAATCGCAAATCGCGTGGACGTTGTGGAGATCTACCATGCCCCTGTTCCAACTAGACTACGAGGCCGATAGCGAAATCCTCGTTCGGGGCGGTACGTGATCGGCGTGTCCGTCCTGCGATTCCAAGAATTTATCCAAGGGGTTGAGCCACTTTGCCCCTATGACTGCGGTCGTTTCGGAACCGATGGGCTACGGAGCGGCCTCTTGCTGCCGGATGCAAGGCGGCGCCTTCCCGAACTGATCTCGAATTTTGTGATACGGAGCGCGAGGCCATGGACGAGTTAGGCCAGAGAGGCCCGAAAAGGGAAGACAGAAGGCCCCGAACGCTTCGGGGCCACTTTGCGCGCGCCTTTGCCGAGGCCCATCAGCGGAGGCCCATCAGCTTCTATCTCATGTTTGCCATCCTTGCCGTGGTCTTGCTGGGCGGGCAAATCGTCTACGTGCGCGAAGACCCGCAGCGCTTCGCCCTTTTTCTCACGCTTAACTTTGTAGCGTTTTTCATTATTATGATGCGGGCCGTGGTCGATTTTATGGAAATCATCCGAGATCACTTCAAAGCCAGCGGAGATTTATACCGCGAGACGTTAGGCGAGCCAGAATTCACGCATGAACTCGGTCGGCGAGTTGCCGAGAACCAGGAAGATACGGACCCGGAATAGGAAGCGCCCCGAGGGGCGGTGGAAATGACAAAACTCAATAGACCAGCCGATCCAAACAGTATTATTGCGTGCGTGCCGAACTGGCTCGGCGACGTGGCCATGTGTACGCCTGCCTTGCGCGCGTTGCGCAACCGATATCCGAAGGCGCGGCTCATCTGCGTGGGACGCCGGGCCGTCTGCGATTTGCTGCGCGGCCTTCCATGGATTAACGAAATCGTCGAAATGCCTTACCGTCCCAAGCCTCTGGCGCTTGTTCGGTATGCCTTGGCCTTACGTAGACAGAGGCCCGATATGGCGGTCCTTTTTCCGCATTCGTTCCGCGCGGCTCTCCTCGCCCGGATCGCGGGCGCATCGACGCGCGTTGGGTATGCCCGAGATGGCCGGGCCGCCCTCCTGACGCATCCGGTCGAGCCGCACCGGGTAGATGGACAAATTACTCCGCTGTACATGGCGCGCGAATACCTGGAGCTCGTCAGCGAAGTGGGGGGGGAGGACGATGGCCGGGGGCTTGAATTGGCGACTGATGCCATGGCGGTCGCACGGGTGAAAGAACACCTGGTGGGGCCCTCACCTGTTGTTGGGTTCGCGCCGGGCGCTGCCTTTGGTCCCAGTAAGCAATGGCCCGCCGACCGCTTCGCCGATGTAGCGAATCAGATTCACGAGGCGACTGGCGCCCAGTGCGTGTTGCTCACGGGGCCCGGTGAAGAAGCTACTCGCGAAGAAGTCCTCGATTCAGGGAAGTGTCCTTTCGCCATCTGCGACGAGGGGCGCCCCACCATCGAATCGCTAAAGGCGACCATCTCGCAACTCGACCTCCTGGTCTGCAACGATTCCGGGCCGCGCCATGTGGCGGTGGCTTTTGGTGTCCCTACGATTTGCATTATGGGGTCGACCGCGCCCGCCTATTCCGAAGGCCCGCACGAACGGGGCGAAGTCCTCCGGATCGATGTGGACTGCGGTCCTTGCCAAAAGCCGGTCTGCGCCGAAGATCACCGCTGTATGACCGGTATTTCGGCGGAGCGCGTAGCCCAGGCGGCTATGGCCTACCTGCCCAAAGCCCGTGTCTGATCCCCGCGCAGTCGAAGCCGGCGAATACGACGCCCTCTACAAGAGCTACGTCCATTTGACGAAGGAAGTCGAGAACCTCTCGACTATACGCGAGATCGCGCTGGCCATTGGCACCAGCATTGAGTTGAGCGAAATTCTGCCGACGATCGCTACCGTCGTCCAAGGGGCTCTCGGCGTGCGCAAACTTACCCTCTATGAATGGGACAAGCGGGCCTCGATCGGAAAGCCCCTTGTCGCCCAACACGGTCGCGACTTGATTACGATGGACCGTCTCGCCGAAGACCAGATCGAGATCGAAGGCTCGACCTTCGGCGGCGTCCTTATCGGCGGTGCGCCGGTGATCGCCAACAGTGAATACGAGTGTGACGCGTATATTCCCCTCATCTCGAAAACCGACACCCTCGGCGTCATGCATCTGCAAGACCGCGACGACGGAGCGCCCTTCGCCCAAGAAGACACGGCCCTCTACCAGACCATCGGCGGCATGATCGCCATCGCGATAAACAACGCCCAGCTTTACGCCCTCGCTGTTACCGACGGCCTCACCGGCCTCTACGTCCGCCGCTATTTCGACTTGCGTATGGAAGAGGAAATGGAACAAGCCAAGCGCTATGACCGCGAATTCGCCCTCATGCTATTCGATATCGACCATTTCAAGAAGTTCAACGACACGCACGGGCATCAGACCGGGGATATGGTCCTCCAAGAATTCGCCGACTTGCTCCGGAACAACACCCGAAAATCCGATATTTGTTGCCGCTACGGCGGCGAAGAAATGACCGTTATCCTTCCCGAAAGCGCCATGGAAGAGGCGGCCTTGCTCGCCAACAAACTTTGCGACATTATCCGCAACCATGTCTTCACGGGCACGGGCGGCCAGGATCTCTCGGTGACCACCAGTATCGGGGTATCCGCCTACCGCGAAGACTTCGACGACCCGCACGCCATGGTCGAAGCCGCCGACAAGGCCCTGTACAAAGCCAAGGAACTCGGCCGAAACCGCGTCGAATTGGACTCCTATTGACGCGACGTAGGCCGGGCTGCGAGGTATTTCGACCGACATAAGGGTGTTTGACACCGAATCCCTGCGTTTGATACCCTTAGCGCTCTCTACGACCTTTATCTGTCCCAGCTTTTGCTCGGGACAGCCCCCTATAGCGAAAGGAAAGACATGGCGAACATCAAGTCACAGAAGAAGCGCATCCTTACCAACGAGAAGCGCCGGGTCCGGAACGTAGCGGTCCGCACCCGCGTCAAGACCTACGTGAAGCAGGCCGAGGACGCCATCAAGGAGAAGGACGTTGAGAAGATCGCAGCGGCTACTAAGAAGGCCGTGATCGAGATTGACCGCGCCGCCAAGAATGGTGTCTTTCACGCTAACAGCGCCGCCCGGAAGAAGGGCTCCCTGCAACGCCAAGCTAACGCCGCGACAGCCTCCTAGTTCGCGCATCTGATTTTCAATTCGACCGCAGCTCCCATATGGGCGCTGCGGTTTTTTGTTGGGAGGGAGAGCGCACCCTCGATCCGACTCGTTTCCGGGCAACCCGGATCAATCTGCCGAGAAGACCCCAAAGCCCCGCAACCCATAAAGAAGCGGAACTCCGTTGTCGGAGACGGAGACATGCTTCACGGTCCCGATGAAAACGCTATGGGTGCCGGCCGCGATCACTTGGGATACCTCGCAACAGATATTCGCGAGGCAGCCCTCCAACGCGATACAGCCACTCTCTTCACGCACGCGCGTGTTCGCTCTCTCAAACTTCTCGGGCCCGGTTCCTGGCGACGCGAAGGATTCCGCGATAGCCTTCTGATCGAGGCTCAAGTAATTTGCGCAAAACCGCCCCGATTCCGTGATTAGTTGATGGGAGTTGGAGTCACGGTTGACACAAACCAGGATGCTTGGCGGATCCATGGATACCGAGCAAACGGATGTCGCCGTGAGCCCGTTTGCTTCCGAAAGAGTGGCCCCCGCAGTGATAACGGTGACGGTGGCGGGCGCGTTTTGCATCGCTTGTTTCAGGCCGGTGGCCAGGTCGTTCGTATCTTCCGTCATTTGTGGAGTCTCCCGACATTGGGTGGATGAACTGTTGGTTTACTCCGAGACACCCCATTGGGGAACGCGAAGGGAGGAGACTATAGGGAACGGCAGGTCGACTCTTCAAGCTTGTTAGATCTTCTGACTCGCAATGACAGGAAACAACATGTTTGGTGGTGCGGGCGAAGCAGTCGACTACGCGCCAATTTCAATCTGGCGTTTTTCCAGCGACATCAGTCGGTCACGGTACTCGGCTGCTTTCTCGAAATCCATATGGTCTGCGGACTCCTTCATGCGTTTGCGCAACGTCTTCATTGTCTTTTCGATATCGAGCGTCGCGACATAATCCTCGGGGTCTTCCGCGGCGATGTCGACCGTCACATAGTCCCGCTCGTACACCGAATTCAGCGCATCGTCGATAGTCTTTTTCACGGAACGCGGCGTAATCCCATGGGCCTCATTGTAGGCCATTTGTTTTTCACGCCTCCGAGACATTTCGCCCAGCGCCCGCTCCATCGAGCCGGTGGTTACATTTGCATACATGATGACGCGGCCGTCGACATTTCGCGCCGCGCGCCCGCAGGTCTGGATCAGACTGGATTCCGAGCGCAGGAAGCCCTCCTTATCCGCATCCAGGATCGCCACGAGCGAAACTTCCGGAAGGTCGAGCCCTTCGCGCAGCAGGTTAATCCCCACCAGGACATCGTACGAGCCGATGCGCAATTGCCGAATTAATTCGATGCGTTCCAGGGTCTCCACATCCGAATGCATGTACTTCACCCGGACCCCCACGTCGCTGTAGTAATCCGTGAGGTCTTCCGCCATGCGTTTCGTCAGCGTGGTGACGAGGACCCGTTCGCTTCGTTCCGCGCGCTCGCGAATCTCGCCCAGCAGATCGTCGATTTGATCGTCCGCAGGGCGGATTTCCACCGGCGGATCCGTCAACCCAGTAGGCCGCACGACTTGTTCGATAATCAGGCCTTCGCTCTCGTTCAATTCATACGGGCCCGGGGTCGCGCTTACGTAGATGCATTGGTTTACGTTGCGCTCGAATTCCTTAAACATGAGGGGCCGGTTGTCCCGGGCGCAGGGCAGGCGGAAGCCATACTCGACCAACTTATCCTTGCGCGAGCGATCGCCTTTGAACATTGCGCCGACCTGCGGCACGGTAATGTGCGATTCGTCAATGACTATGAGGAAATCGTCTGGAAAAAAACTGAGCAGCGTGTACGGCGGATCGCCCGGCGCACGCCCGTCAAGGTGCCTTGAGTAATTCTCGATGCCGCTGCAAAAACCGATCTCCTTCAGCATCTCCAAATCGTAGCGCGTGCGCTGCTCGAGGCGTTGCGCGTACAATTCCAGATTCTGTGACCGAAGTTCTCCCAGGCGCTCATCCAATTCCACGCGAATGGCGTCAATGGCCCGTTCCAGGTTGTCTTGCGTCGTCGCGTAGTGCGTGCTCGGGAAGATACTGGTCCTTCGCACCCTTCGAAGGACTGTTCCGCGTAGCGGATCGATCTCGGATAGCGATTCAATCTCATCGCCGAAATACTCGATACGAATCGCCGTCGCCGCTTCGTATGCGGGGAAGACATCGACGATATCGCCCCGGACTCGGAATGTGCCCCGGTGAAAATCCATGTCGTTGCGCGTGTACCGCATCGCCAGCAGCCCGGTAACAAGCGCATCGCGCGAAAACTCTTCGCCGGGTACGAGTTCGACGCGGAGCGCCCCGTAAACATCTGGAGAGCCGATGCCGTAAATGCATGAAACACTGGCGACAATGAGGCAGTCTCTGCGCGTCAACACCGCTCGGGTCGCGGAATGGCGCATTTTGTCGATCTCATCATTGACCGACGAATCCTTTTCGATAAAGGTGTCACTGGAGGGGACATAGGCCTCGGGTTGGTAGTAGTCGTAGTAGCTGACGAAATATTCAACGGCATTTTCGGGGAAAAGAGACTTGAACTCGCTGTAGAGTTGGGCGGCGAGGATCTTATTTGGCGCGATGACGAGTGTGGGCCGATTGATCTGCTCCACCGTGTTTGCGATCGTGAAGGTTTTGCCGGAACCGGTCACACCCAAGAGCACTTGGTGCTTCACACCGTCTTCGAGCCCCTGAGCGATTTCGGTGATCGCCTGAGGTTGGTCGCCGTCCGGCTGGTACTCCGATACGAGTTTGAATTCGCCCATCGCGCTCATGATGCCGCGGTGGCTTCGGAGGCGGGCATAATCGAGACGGCCGTTACACCGGATACCGTGCGCAACGCCTTCGAGACGCGGTCCACGTGGCCGCGGTCACCGGACTCGAACACGAATACGAATACGCTTTCGCCGTTGTCTCCCGGGCGGAGTTCGGCGTGGGTGATTTCCACGTTCATGGGCCGCATGGCGTTTGTGATATCGGCCAGGACATTGGGCCGCGCGCCGACGGAAACCCACATCGCTGTTTCGATCATCTCGTCGCCTTCCCAATTCGCGGCGATCATCCGTTCCGTCTGGTGTTCGTTCTTCTCAAGCAAGCTGCAATCCGCACGGTGGATCGAGATGCCTTGGCGTTTCGTAATGTATCCGATCACGGGCTGGCCCGGCATCGGCTTGCAACACCGCGCGAATTGGACGGCCATTCCCTTTGATCCTTCTACACGAATCAGTTTGCTCCGGGTGGCGTCGTCAACCTCTCGGACCTTCTTCACCGGCTTCGGCTTGGGGATCTGCGGCGCAGCCGTGGGCCGGGTCTCGCCACTGCTCAGCGACGGCAGCTCGCCCAGTTCCCGCAACTTTTGCCGTATCCGTGTACGGGCGCGGCCCGTTACCACAAAATCCAGCCAGTCCACATGAGGCGTCTGATTTCTCGACGTCAGGATTTCCACGAGGTCGCCATTTTGAAGGTGGTAGCGTAACGGGACCATGCTGCCGTTCACCCGAGCGCCAATACAGCAGTGCCCCACATCCGAATGGATCATGTAGGCAAAATCAACAGGCGTCGCGCCCGATGGCAATTCATTCACATCCCCTTTTGGCGTAAAGACATAAATATCCGCCTTGCTGAAATCGCGTTTCAGGCTGTCAAACAACTCGTCCGGCGCGTGGGCATCCTTAAGCCAGTCGTACATTTGGCGGAGCCACTGGAGTTGATCTTCCGCGCCCTGCTTCACCTTCGTCACGCCATCCTTATACTTCCAATGCGCGGCGATGCCCTCCCGCGCGGCCCGGTCCATATCTTCCGAGCGTATCTGAATCTCCAGGGTCTTCCCGTCTTCGAGCACCACGGTCGTGTGGATTGACTGGTACATGTTCAGCTTCGGCGACGCGATGTAATCCTTAAAGCGGCCATGCACGGGTTTCCACAGATGATGCGCCAATCCCAGCGCGTTGTAGCAACCGCCGACTGTTTGGCAGATAATTCGGATCGCCATTACGTCCAAGACTTGATCAAACGTTTTCCCGTTAAGCGCCATCTTGTGGTAGATGCTATAGAGATGCTTCGGCCGGCCAATCACATGGGCCGGGACCTCCGCCTCCTCGAGGCGTTCTTCGAGGAACTGTATGGTCCGCTCGAGCGCTTCCTCCCGCTCGCGCCGCTTCATCGCCACCATGCGCGCCGTCTCTTTGTACTCGTCGGGATGGAGATAATGAAACGCGTGGTCTTCCAACTCCCACTTCCACTGAGAGAGCCCGAGGCGGCTTGCGACCGGCGCGTAAATATCCAACGTCTCGCGGCAGATCCGCTTGACCTTGTGCGCCTCCTGGAATTCGATCGTGCGCAAGTTGTGAAGGCGGTCGGCGAGCTTGATGATGATGATTCGAACGTCCTTCGCCGTGGCGATTAGCATCTTGCGAAGATTTTCCGCCTGCTTCTCCTCCCGGGTGGGCGATCCCGCGGCGATATGTAGGCTGGAAATCTTTGTTACGCCGTCTACCAAATCCACCAAGTCAGCGTTGAATTCCTTGCGGAGGTCCTCGTGCGTTACATCCGTGTCTTCGATAACGTCATGCAAGAGCCCCGCCGCGACCGTCGTGGTATCCAGCCCAAGCCCGACCAAAATGCTGGCCACACTGATGCAGTGCGTGATATACGGATCTCCTGAGAGCCGCTTCTGCCCCTGGTGCGCCTTGTCCGCCACACGGTACGCGGCCCGCACGAGGTCCAGATCGGCCTCGGGAAGGGCTTTCTTGATCTGCTTCAGAAGCTTAGCGAATTCAGTTCTCATGACGGGTCGCGGGCTCGTTTATCCAGTTGGGATTTCTGCTACTATTCTAACACCAAATGGATTCGCCTCACACGCCCCGTCTGGCGTGGGGCGGGCCTAGGTGCGGATTGCCGCTCTTTGTTGGGGGAAACCGTTTTTGGAAAAAACGTTTTCCCCTTGTAAAGCCCCCTTCCCAAAAACTTTTGGATTGTGTCGCCCCCGCGCGTTCCGGTTTGTCGTGGGGTCGGGCACCCAACCCTTGCCACGACTGTTGCCCCTACTGATTAGGTCGCGATGTTACGCGGTGCAGGTTGATGTGGTGCTATTCTTGAATTTTGAAGAAGAGCAGGCAGGCGGCCCAGACGATTAACAGCGCTATCCAGCCGTATTTCAGCAGGAGCCATGTCAAGTCGAGGCCGGAGCGACCCAGAGGCATAGAGTCGGTGGTATGGTCCCAGAATTTATCCCAGGATAGGTCTTGCGCAATACCGGCGGCGAGGCCACATACGATTGCTGGCAGGCCCATGAACATCAGGCATGCTTCTCCGACGGTTACGGATGGACCCATATTGATGCGGAGAAGAGCGATGAACCCCAGTGCGGCCCCGACGATTGCCCCAAAGACGAAATGGACGATGAACCCGTGCAAGTCGAATTGGTTTCCCTTGTTCATCAGTAGCCAGTTTCTCCAAAATCCCTATCGAACTCTTCGCCTCCAAGGATCTACGCGAGGCATCGGTAATGTTACAAAAGTGGCTGATGGAAATTCAGTATTTGCTCCGGACGACCGCCGAGGGCGGCGATCCCACATTCAGCTGTTTGGAAGTTGGGTAGTTGTTGGGAAGTTGGGTAGTTGTTGGGAATTGAGCAGTTGTTGGTGATTGGGCAGTTGTCTGGGAATTGGGCAGTTGTCTGGGGATTCGGCAGTTGGGAATCTAGTGCCTCCATTTGCCTTTCCTCCCATTTTTCAGGCAAAATATAGTCTGTTCTTGTATAATCATTACTTAACTTATCATCTTTGGAATATATTTTATGGCGGAGGGGTTTCATAATCAGGGTTCAGCGCTCTCGGCGGGCGGGCATTCGGAGCGGGCGATTCGTGTTATCGAGTCTGTTGGTAATACGCCGTTGCTGGAGTTGTCTCGGATTTCTGAGGAGGTTGCGCCTGTTCGGATTCTTGGGAAGGCTGAGTGGTATAACCCGGGCGGGTCGGTGAAGGATCGTCCGGCGTTGAACATGGTGCTGGATGGCGAGAGGACTGGGCGGCTGACGAAGGACAAGGTTTTGCTGGATGCCACCTCGGGCAATACGGGTATCGCTTACGCGATGATTGGCGCGGCGATGGGTTATCGGATCAAGCTTACGGTTCCTAAGAATATCGGCCTGATTCGGCAGCGGATCTTGGAAGCGTATGGTGCCGAACTGGTGTTGACCGATCCTACATTGGGAACGGACGGTGCGATTGAGGAGGCGATACGGATTTACGAGGCGGAGCCGGACGCCTATTTTTACCCGGATCAGTATAGCAACGACGCGAACTGGCAGGCGCATTACCACGGGACCGGCCCGGAAATTTGGAGTCAGACTGGGGGAGAGGTCACGCACTTTGTCGCGGGGCTTGGTACCTCCGGTACATTCCGGGGCAACGGCACATTCTTGAAAGAAAAGAATGAAAAGATTAAACTTATTTCCTTTCAGCCCAATTCACCTATGCATGGTCTGGAGGGTATGAAGCACCTGCCCACGGCGTTGGTCCCCGCGATTTACCGCGAGGATTTGATTGACGAGAACATTTGGATTCAGACAGAGGACGCGCAGGCGATGGTGCGTCGGCTGGCACGCGAGGAAGGGATCCTTGTGGGCCCTTCGGCGGGTGCGGCGGTGACGGCTGCGCTGCAGGTGGCGCGTGATTTGACTTCGGGCACGGTGGTAACGGTGTTGCCTGATAGTGGCCATAAATACTTAGATTTTCAATTCTGGGACGAGGCCGATTGATGGCGATAGAGATTTCAGCGTTAGATATAGAAGCAATCAGGAGTCATGGTGAAGAGACGTTTCCGAACGAATGCTGCGGGTTCATGTTGGGCAAGGCGAATGGCGATTTGCGTAATGTCGCCGAGTTGATGCGCGCGGAGAACGACCGGGAAGACGAGGCCAAATACAATCGTTTCCTGATCACGCCGGATGCGTTTATGCGTGGCGAGAAGGCGGCTCGTGAGAAGGGCTTGGATATTATCGGGTTTTACCATTCTCATCCCGATGCCCCGGCGCGCCCGTCGAAATACGATCTTGATCATGCTTGGCCCTGGTATTCTTATGTCATCGTTTCCATCAAGTCTGGAGAAGCGGATGTCATGACCTCGTGGGTGCTTCGGGAAGATCGCGGCGCTTTCGGGGAAGAGGACATCATCGAACTGAGTTAACGCGTGGTCGGCAAGGCCGCGCGGACCCGCAGGATGCGAAGCGGGTGGAAGGAGCAATATCATGCCCCGAGGAGCAAGCACATGACTGTGAAAGTTTTCATACCAACGGCATTGCGGCAATACGCCGACAACACCAACACCATCGAACTCGGCGGCGACACGGTGGGGGAGGTGCTGTCGAATCTTGCCGAAAAATTTCCGACACTCAAGACCCATCTATTTACGGACGATGGGGCGCTTCGTAATTTTGTCAACGTCTATGTGAAGGACGAAAATATCCGGGCGTTGAACTTCAACGAAACGGTCGTGGCTGAGGGCGACGAGATTACGCTCGTGCCGGCCGTGGCCGGTGGCACGGGGATTCTCGATATTTCGGCGGAAGGCGTCGAGTTATCCAACGATGAGATCGAACGCTTCAGCCGCCACCTGATCCTTCCCGAAGTTGGTATGGAAGGGCAGAAGAAACTTAAGGCTTCCAGTGTTCTTCTCATTGGCACGGGCGGATTGGGCTCACCGTTGGCCTTGTACCTCGCGGCCGCGGGGGTTGGGCGCTTGGGCCTGGTCGATTTTGATGTGGTGGATAAGTCAAATTTGCAACGTCAGATCATCCACACTACTGCCGATGTTGGCCGCCCGAAAATTGAGTCTGCGAAGGAATCCATCCTGGCGCTGAATCCTCATGTGCAGGTGGACACCTACGAGGCTGGGTTCACGTCTGAGAATGCTATGGAGATCGCAAAAGACTACGATATCATCATTGATGGCACGGACAATTTCCCCACGCGCTATCTGGTGAACGATGTCTGCGTACTTCTCAAAAAGCCGAACGTTTACGGAAGTATCTTCCGATTCGAAGGCCAGGCCTCAGTGTTTTATGCGGAGAAGGGGCCCTGCTACCGCTGCCTCTATCCTGAACCGCCGCCGCCCGGTATGGTGCCCAGTTGCGCCGAGGGCGGAGTGCTCGGGATATTGCCGGGGCTCGTCGGGCTTATCCAGGCGACGGAAGGAATTAAGATCCTGCTGGGCGAAGGGGAGCCGCTGCTGGGCCGCCTCATGCTGATCAACTCGTTGGCGATGACCTTCCGGGAACTCAAACTTCGCAAGGACCCAAGCTGCCCCATTTGCGGGGACAATCCGACGATTACCGAGCTCATCGACTATCAGGAGTTCTGTGGAATTCCCCAGGCCCAAGAGGCGGAGGCAGCGAAAATGCAGAATGGAACCATTACGGCACCCGAAGTTAAAGCGCGTCTGGACAAGGGCGACGATTTTATCCTTGTCGATGTGCGCGAACAGCACGAGTACGACATCTGCCGTATCGAAGGCTCGGTGCTCATCCCGCTGAGCGAGATCGATTCGCGGCTGGGCGAACTTGAGAAAGATACCGACATCGTCGTCCACTGTAAGATGGGTGGCCGCAGCGCAAATGCGCAGGCGATGTTGCAAGAGGTGGGTTACACGAGCGTGCTTAACATGGAAGGCGGAATCATGGCGTGGTCCGACCTTGTCGATTCCTCCGTGCCGAAGTATTAACGAGATTCAGCTGGGAGGGTGAGCGTACCCAGCTAAGAAATGAAAATATATTTAGATTCGGACCGAGCCGGTCTGTGAAAGCAACGTTACGAGGTGGTGTCATGGCAACATCCTGGAAAGAAAAGCTGGCCGATGAAACAGAAGAGGGTTTGGCGCGCGAGATTGATGAATTCGAGTATGACATCCAGCGGCGAAAGGAAGGCGTTCTCGATGAAAAGATCTTTGCCGAAACCCGCCTTCGCCGCGGTGCTTACGGCCAACGCTACGACAATGGCCAGCGCTTCGACGGCACGCAGACCCAGCAATTGC
>JAPYPO010000635.1 GCA_029937645.1 Candidatus Hydrogenedentota bacterium | reverse complement strand
AGACGGGCCAGACAATCGCCCCGCACCCCTATGGCGGAGCCGCTCTCTGGGTCTTCTCGCTCAATTAGTTCCGGTTGCGAAAAGAGGGGGCAGCGCGAAAACGAAAAAGGATTGGCCGGTCATTCTGAGCGAAGCGAAGAATCTCTTAATCCTGTTGACTCGCTTTCGCTAAGAGATCCTTCGCTACGTGAGCAGGTCCTTCACTACCTTGCCGTGGACGTCGGTCAACCGGAAGTACCTGCCTTGGTGCTTGTAGTTTAGCCGCTCGTGATCCAGACCCAATTGATGGAGAATGGTCGCCTGCAGGTCGTGGACATGCACGGGATTCTCGACGACATTGTAGGAGAAGTCGTCGGTTTCGCCGTAGACCATGCCGGGTTTAATCCCACCGCCTGCCATGAAGATAGTAAAATTCTTGGGGTGATGGTCGCCTAGGGGAAATTGGATGAAGTAAATTCTGTTTCCTAAACTAAATCGCCCGTGTAGCGAGATCCTACGCGCAATGACGGGCTAAGACATTTAGTCCGGATTGAGTACTTCACGGTGCATCGGACAGGTCGAGAGTTTCTCTGCTGGCAGGACGAGCAGGCGCAGGTCATCAGCGATGGGGAGCATGTAGCGATTATTCGTTAATTGTGGCTCTCCCGCCACAAGCGTAAGCGTTCTTCGAACGGCGTATCGGAGTCTCCGTAGGCGTCCAACTCAGACGAGGGCACCGTCTCCCATAGCCCCACCTCGCCATTCATGTATGCGATTGCGATGTGGCTTCCGTCAGGACCCCATACAGCGTTCAGGATTCCTTTCCGCTTGGGAAGCGTTACCAATTCGGTGCCGTCGAGATCCCAGATTTTCGCCGCCCGATCCAGCCCGTAGGTCAGCACGCGTTGTCCGTCCGGACTGAATGACGCGTCCAGCACATTATGATGGGAATGACCCCAGAGGCGCGCGTATTCCTCGCCGGTGTCGGCGATCCAAATTCGGGCGGTACCGTCGTCGGAAGCAGTTACAACATGCTTCCCAGTCGGATCGAATCGCGCTGTAAATGTGTTTCCTCGGTGCCCCTCTAAAGAAACCAATTCCTTACCAGTCGCAGCATCCCATATTATTGCAAACCCTCCCAGCGCCCCGGCGATTCGAGCGCTATCAGGACTAAATGCACTTAAGTCGTTAATTCACATTGAGATACAGAATATTGAGCGTAGCACCGAGCACGTGATACGATGACTTGCGTATGGTTCGGCTTGAAGGCTGATCGCGATCCCAGAAACTCATGCAACAGGTGCGTGCAAGGGTGCCCGCGACATCCAATGCGTTCGAGAGCCCACGGAGGAAGATCCAGTGAATATAGCCAACCTGAAAAACCGTTTTCCCTGGTTGATGCTGTCCCTGCTATTGCTCGGCACGACGAATGCAGCCAGCGCCGATTCATTGTTGATCGCATCGGTCCGGGAGCAGGATAGAACTGCGGTTCAACGACTCATTGCGCAGAACGTAGACGTGAATGCGCCTCAGTTGGACGGCGCGACGGCGCTTCATTGGGCCGTACACCTCGACGATCTGCACTTGGCAAAAATACTGCTCGACGCTGGCGCGGATGTAACTGCAAAGAACCTCTATGGCGTTATGCCGCTCGCTCTCGCGATTGAAAACGGGAGTGCGCCCCTTGTGGATGTGCTGCTCCAAGCCGGCGCCTACGCCAATGCCCTGGCGGGCACCGGTGAAACGCCCTTAATGACGGCTGCGTATATCGGCGATTTGAACGTCGTCGACCTCCTCCTAAAGCGCGGAGCCTATGTCAAAGCGAAGGAACCTGTGCGCGGGCAGACGGCGCTCATGTGGGCGGTTGGAGAAAGCCACTCCGATGTGGCGCGGCGCTTGGTTGAGCATGGAGCGGACATTCATGCGCGAACGACGTATGGATTTACCCCCTTGCTCTTCGCGGCCCGTGAAGGCGATTTGGAATTGGCCAGACTCTTCCTGGACAAGGGAGCAGATCCCAATACGAAGATGTACGCGACCAACGAAAAGATCGGAACTATTATGGCGCGTGTTCAAGATCGAACTGAACTTAGCGCGTTGCATATCGCTGTCCAGCGGGGTAAGGGAGACCTTGCGGCCCTTCTGTTGGAACGAGGTGCCGACCCGAACGATGACACGTGTGGCTGGGCTCCGTTGCACTGGGCTACGGGAACCTTCAAAACAGAAATGGACGGCGCGAATGGAATACGGGCGCCACGGGACCACGAGTGGGGCTCGCTACACGGGGTAAGCATAGGAAAATTTGAGATGGTGAAGACGCTTCTGGACCATGGGGCTGATCCGAATGCTCGGCTCCAGAGGAG
>JAPYPO010000634.1 GCA_029937645.1 Candidatus Hydrogenedentota bacterium | reverse complement strand
AATCGATGCCGGCGGATCTCAAGATGACTCTTCCAAATGGGAAATCCGGGTAAAGTAAGGTTCGCGTTCGTGCAGCTTGAATCCCGAGTCGCCATCGGCGGTATACACGTCCTCCTTCGAGAAGATGCCCGGAGTATGCGTGTGTCCGAAAAAGCATATGGCGCATTTTTGCTCTTCGAGCGCCGAAAAATGGGGCAATACATCCTCCCAAGTGAACAAGTACGCGTCGCGGCTCGAAGGAGAGCCGTGGACCGCCAGGAAGGAATCGAACTTCTGTACATCCGGAAGGCGGCGAAGGAACTCATGATTATCCGCGCGAAGCGTCTTGCGCGTCCACTCGACGGCGCGGAGGGCCGCCGGATTAAACCCCCAGGCTTCCTCGATGCCACAAGCCACCGCGTCATGATTCCCGCAAACCGTGGGGATTTTCATCTCGCGCAAGATATCCACGCACTCATTCGGATTCGCGTTATACCCCACCGCATCACCGAGGCACACGATCTGGTCCACACCCACGTCTTCGATCTTGTCGAGCACCGCTTCGAACGCTTCCAGATTCGCGTGGATATCCGAAATGATCGCGTATCTCAAACCCAACCCTCCGAATCAATTCCGCCCCTCAAAATTCCCGCCCGGGTAGGATGGCCAAATACCTCTCCAAGTCTACATTGGTGCATGGAGCTATTCCCATTGTGTCATTCTCGGACTAAAGAATGTTCCCCGAAACCGGCCACCGTTGACATTCAGGGTGCGTTTGGTTGACATTGATACAAAGTATCGAAAACCTCAGCAACCGAAACTTCGGCAGGAGACAATACTAATGGGTTCGACAGAGAAAGTGGCAATCATCACGGGCGCGGGAAGCGGCATTGGAAAATACTCGGCGCATGCCTTGCTAAAGGAAGGGTATACCGTGGCCTTGGCGGGACGCCGCGCGGAGAAGTTGGAAGAGACCGCAGCGGAGGCGGGGCCCGATTCATCGCGGACTCTGGTGGTGCCGACCGATATAAGCGACCCGGCGTCGATTCAAGCGCTTTTCGCCAAGGTGAAGGAAACCTACGGGCGGCTCGACCTGTTGTTCAACAACGCCGGGATCGGCGCGCGCGCCCAACCCCTCGAAGACCTGCCGCTCGATGTGTGGCGATCTGTTGTGGAGACCAACCTGACCGGCTCGTTTGTGTGTACGCAGGAGGCCATCAAGATAATGAAAGCGCAAGACCCCATGGGCGGGCGCATTATCAATAACGGATCCATATCCGCCCAGGTCCCGCGCCCCGGCTCTGTGGCCTACACGGCGACGAAACATGCCATGACCGGCCTCACCAAGTCGACCTCCCTAGACGGACGCAAGTATGATATCGCTTGCGGCCAAATTGACATCGGAAACGCAGCCACCCCTATGGCGAAAAGAATGAAGACCGGGGTCCCGCAGGCCAACGGAACGACGTTGATCGAGCCGACCATGGATGTCGAAAACGTCGCACGCGCCGTGGTCTACATGGCGGGCCTACCGCTCGATGCCAACGTACAGTTCATGACGGTCATGGCGACGAAAATGCCCTTAGTGGGGCGTGGGTGAAGAGCGATTCTATCGGACAAAAAATATCGTGTGGTAGGATGCGGGGTCGGTGCCGGTCGCTGCGCAAATTTATTTGGGGAGTCCTGAAATCCCATGAGTAGCTCTTCCGTAGAAGAAATTTTTCTTCAGTCTATCTGCAGCCGTTTCCGTTGGATAAAGACGATGGGCGACAAAACCCTCGCCCAAATTTCTGACGATGAATTGCGCTGGCAGCCTGACCCGGGCAGTAACAGTATCGCCACTATCGTTCAGCACCTTCATGGCAACATGCTTTCGCGTTGGACGGATTTCCTCACCACGGATGGCGAAAAGCCGAGTCGTCACCGCGATACGGAGTTTGAAGGGGCGGAGTCTCTTACAGTCGAAGAGGCGATGCGGCTGTGGGACGAAGGCTGGGTCTGCCTGCTGGCAGCAATCGACGCGCTTCTGCCGGGCGATCTACGAAACGATATTCTTCTGCGCGGCAAAATGGAGCCCGCAATCGATGCTATCGAAACCCAGTACGCTCATGCTGCCATGCATGTCGGGCAGGCCATTTGGATTGCCAAGCATCTCAAGGGAGAGGACTGGAACACCTTATCCATCCCCCGGGGCAAGTCCGAAGAGTTTTTTCGGGCAGGGGGGAGCCACGCTCGATAGCCGCCCGATTGATCGGCAACCTCCAGACATTCTTCGCTTCGCTCAGAATGACCGTCATAGGTTTTTGCCTCGGTTGCTTGTACCCGAGATTACCCATATGGACCCGTCGGCGACCGGAGCCAATGAGATTGAAGC
>JAPYPO010000075.1 GCA_029937645.1 Candidatus Hydrogenedentota bacterium | reverse complement strand
AACGATGCCGGCGGATCTCAAGATGACTCTTCCAAATGGGAAATCCGGGTCAAGAAGTCTTTTCAACCCACCTCCCCTTCCCCCCAAAAACCTCCGATGCTAGAAATCACCGTTCATGCAGTCGACAGCATCGTTGTGGCATAATTAGCATGTGCCGATTCGCATAAGGCGCCACCCGATGAATTATTCGGACCAAACCCTGGGGTTGAAGGAAATTAGATGTTGTTCGGCCGTTCCAAGAAGAAGAAGGCACAGGCCAAGGTCGCGCCCCAACCCATCGCCTCATCCCCTCCCGAAACACCAAGGGCGAAGCCACCGCCGCGTGCCCCAGCACCAGCTCCAAAACCAGCGCCAGCGAAGAAGCTTATTGGCCAGTTGCTCGTCGAGGCGGGGCATATCTCGCCCGGCGACTTGACGCGAGCGCTGGAACAACAGAAGGAATCGGGAGGAAAGCTGGTCGAGGTGCTCATCGACATGGGGAGTATCGACCGCGAATCGTTTCAGCAGATTATGGCCAAACAGCCCGGCATAGCCAGTATCGACCTTGAGAACTACAGCATCCCCCCGGAACTTGCCTCGATAGTGCCGCGCGAAATGGCAATACAACATGAGATCTATCCCATCGACAAGCTGGGGAAGCTCCTTACCCTCGGCATGGCATGTCCCTTAGACACAAAGACAATAGAAGAGCTGACAGAACGAACGGGCCTTCGCGTAAAGCCCATTCTTTGTAGCCACAAAGATATTCAGGACTGCATTGCCCAGTTTTACGGGGATAAAGAGTCCGACTAGCCTACCGCTGTCGGCAACAGGGAGGGATGGTAACGGTGGAATCAGATCTTATTTTCGCGCTCGTGATGCGATGGACGCACATTGTCTCGGCGGTACTTACGGTGGGGGGCACCGTGTTCATTTCCTTCGTGCTTCTGCCTGCGGTCTCGGCGAACCTACCGGAGAGCGAGCGAGGCCCCTTTCGCGACGCTGTGATGAAGAGATGGAAACCCTTATTCCATCCCTTCATTGTCCTATTCTTGGTTTCTGGCTTCTACAATTTCCTCTTCGTAACCGCGCCGCTCCATCAAGGGCAGTCGCTCTACCATGCCCTGTTCGGCGTCAAATTCCTATTGGCCATTGTCTTTTTTGGCCTTGCTATTGTAGCCAGCTCGACGATGGCTTGGTCGGAGAAGCTGCGCGCGCGGCGCGGGATTTGGGCGTTGTTGGTCGCGACGGGACTCTTGATCGTTCTCATCGCCGGTTTCATGAAAGTCATGCCCACCGTCGATCCCGAAGACGCTGACACGGCGACGCAAGTCGAATCGGGCGATGGGATTTCGTAGACGCGCATAGCGCATCTCAACCACGGGCTGCTAGGCCGAATCGGGCGTTTCTTTCAAGAACACGGGTTCCGGATCCGCCACAGCTTCGGGGGCCTCCATCGAGATATCCGGCCGCACACGCCGTGCCCATTCGAGAAAATACGTTACCCGATTGAACACATCATCCGCCCCGCCCCGGTTTACGATACCGTGGCGCTCTCTCTCGAAAATCGTCAACTCCTTATGCGGCGTCCCCACCTTTTCAAAAATGTCCGGCCCACTGCTCGGGTGGACGATCGGATCTTTCGACCCCTGTATGATCAACGTCGGGACGACGATATTTCCCAACTGTTTTTCCATCGCCTCCATGAGCTGACTCAATTCGCGCACCCCTGCAAGCGGGTTGCGCCTGTAATTGATATGAGCATTTTCTGGAGAATTACCGACGAAGTCCCATTCCGTTTTGCCGAGCAGAAACTTCTTGAGGAGGCTGTTCATGCTGACGGCGGTCGGCGCGAAGCGCGCCGCAAGTTTCTGTAGCTTCATCGGAGCGTTGATGGAAAAGACCGCTTGCAACTTTTCCTGTTTCAGCCCCGCTCCGTACAAGGCCAGGCAGCCGCCCGTCGAAAAGCCGCCGAGGATAATCTGATCGGTGAGCGTCTTGATGATGACGTATCCGCGGTTCATCGATTCGTGCCATTCTTCCCAGTGCGTCTGCGCCAGATCCTCCGGCGCCGTGCCATGCCCACGCAGGCGCGCACCGTAGACCGCGTAGCCCTTGTCGAAAAGATGTTGAGCCAACGCGCGCACTTCGAGCGGCGCAGCCAGGTAGCCGTGCATCAGCACGATACCGGCCTTGTAATTATCCGGCACCATAAGGAAAGGCTTGCCCACATCCATGTGCCGGCTATCCTCGGAGCGGTAGGTCTCATAGTCGTCCTCAAAAATCTCGTAGTCGCGTTCGTAAAATATTTTGCGAATGCGGAGCGACAAGTCTTTCCTGGGTGCATCCGAAATTTTTTGTACCAGCTCCCGAAACCCTACGAGCGGCTCGCACTCGTTGGCGATGACCGTCGTCGTTTTGAGCGCGCGAATGGTATGAAATTCCACATCCGGTTTTTCGGAATTGCGAATGCGCACGTATTGGTGGCCATCAAATCGGATAAGCTTTTCCTTGAGGCACAACTTCATGAAATCATGAAATTTCGGGCTTGGATCTTCGTAAATGATATTTTGGTGGGTGTCCTTCAGGAGGGAGTGAAGCCGGTGCGTGCCTTGTTTCTTCAACTCATGGACACACAGGTAAATCCGATTCCGGTACCGCCGCTCGGTGAAGGGCTTCGAACCCTGGTAGCGGATTATCGTGGCAAAAATATGATCGTAATTGATCCGGGTGAGGCGGTAGATCTCGCCCATATACCGTTGCATCAATTCATCCGCCGCCGCCGAGAACATCGACTCCGTATCCGATTCCATATCGTCGAGCTCCTCGGCGCAATCGAGCAAGGCCGCGTACTTCGGCTGATCGAGAAAGCCAAGAACATCGATCGGCTCGCCGACGGTAATATCGATATCCGTATCCTTCGAGAGGATGGTGCCCTCCACCGACAACTCTTCCATCGCGCGGTCGCTGAGCTCTTTGCTAAAACTTCGCGCCAGCTTAAGAAGCGCGTTGTCGCGCCCTCGAATGGGGAAATACGTGATATTGACCGGAACGATCACCGTCCGTTTCGCGAGGACATCTTCCGTGGATTCAATATTAAATCGCTCTTGCGCGCGGGACAGTTCCCCCTCCCGACCTTCGTCGCGCAGGCAGCGCATGTGGTGCCGGTAGATCTCCGCGCGAAGCGCCAACACGGCCGCGCCCCGGTGAGGCGGGCGTCGGCTACCCCGGTTGTAGACACTAAAGGTCCCCGCGGGATCGATGACCTTCTTATCCTTGATCATTTGGCCTTCGGGAAAGATAATCCACGGGTGGATGCCGCGCAGCAAAGAATTCACGATCACTTTGTCGCGGTCAGGATCCTTGGTCGATACCGTGCCCATCGTCCTCAAATATTTCCCAATTCGGCCCGTAAACAAATCCGCCGCGGCCATCGACCAGACTTCCTTGCCCGTGTGCTTGTTGAAGACATACGGGAGGAGCAGTGTTTCGAGGCGGGTGAAATGATTGACGACATAGAGGACGGACATGTCATCGCGCAGCACTTCGAGGTTGTGAACCCGCAGGTCCGCCTTGATAAGCTTGGTCGCGAGATTCAGCACCCATTTCGTGGTCTTAAACGCTACGGTCACAGTCGCACCTCTTCGCCTACAATAGGGCCCGTTGCTCTCTCAAATTTAATGCATGCCGGACCCCATGAATCCGATGCGAATCCATGGCGCCGCCGCTTCAAGGTTCTATTCCACTGCCGCATCGCCCATCGCCTGGTTTAGCCGGTACACAAAAGCCAGCACTTCGGCGACAGCGGCAAACAATTCGCCCGGAATCTCCGTGTTGAGATCCAGCTTGGCCAACAGCGCCACCAAGTCCGGGTCTTCCTGGATGTGTACGCCGTTCTCTTCGGCGACTTCAATGATGCGTTCCGCCAAGTATCCCCTGCCGGTCGCGATGACCCGGGGAGATTGGTCCTTGGCCTCATCATAGCGCAACGCGACGGCCCGCTTTCGATGAATTTCCTCATCAGTTGGCATAGCGAATTATCATTCCTTACACCGCCTCGTTCAAGCCCGCATAGGGCCGGAACAGAGAGGCCACGGCTCCAAAGCGATCGCCATCCCACTCCGAGGCTACGACGGAGGCAGAACGGTAGCCCGCAGCCGCGATCCCCGATTCTAATTCATGGGCGTGTTCCTCGATCAGCGCCGCGACGCTCGAAGCGGTCGCCTTCAAGCGGCAATCGCAGTGGCCATCAAGGGCGCGAAGGCTGACCCAGAGGTCGCCCAAGTTCGTGAGCGAAACATCCAGCACTGCCATGGATACGCCCGATTCCCCTGCGCTGTCCGAACGGGAACCGTCCGAGAAAAAGTGGATTTGCGCTGACTCGACGAACCCTCCAGGTAACTGAGATAGTTCTACGAAACGATACGGCTGGTCAAGGCCCCGCGTATTTTGAAGGAGTGCGCCGTTGAGACGATCGAGGATCCGATCAGCAGCCTCGTTAAATTCGGCGCCCCCCCGTGTCCCGCTCAGAAACTCCGCGAGTGGGCCATCCGATTTCACATGAAGCAGCAGACCGCGCAAGTCTTCGCGGAGCAGCGTCGCCACCCGCGCCGCCTGCCCCGAATCGAGCGCCGATAGGATTCGGGATTCGAGCGATGTCGACCCGGAGCGTGCGGCGCGCGTCAACGCGCCTTTCAAATCCGCATCGTCCGCCGCCTGAAGCTGTTTCACCTGGCTCCGTAACGCTTCCAGTGTCGACGCCGGGAGCATGCCCGCTTCAACCGCCGTCTGCAACGCTGCAAATAGGGCTGTAAAGCTGCGCGACAACCCTTCGCGGGCAGCCAGGAGCCCGAGCACAAGGCGGACCGCAGAACCGGTTTGCGGTAAATTCGGCGGGAGTATCGTGGCCGCGTCTTCCGCAGTGGCGGTGTTGCCCAAGCCCAGCGCAGCCAAAATTTTCCCGATCGCCGCAAGGGCGTCGGACGTTGATGGGGCGGTCGGAACGGGCGCGCCCAATTCCGGCTGGACGACAAAACGAAGCGCCTGTCCTTCCCCGGCATGGACCTGAACCGTGACGCGTGTCCCTGGCGGAAGGGCTTCCCCGGCGGGCAGCTTAATACGCGCCCCACGAATCGCGACCGCCAGGCCTTCGCCATCCGTCACCACCGTACCAGAGAGCACCTGCCCCGCTCGAACCGAGGCAGAGAGCGCGGGGGATAGGTCGGTCGTCGAAACTAAAAATGGGGGCACTCCACCCAAACCGCCCATGCTCAATACTACCTTTCCGTCGAAAACGCCCTGGGTTCGACTATACCGGACTCGGAGCAATGCGGTCGAGCAGCCCGTGGCAAAAGTTGAACGCGGGGTGCTAGATTAGAAACGCTCTTTGTTTTTGCGCAGACTTTGGATCAAGCGAATCTCCCCCTTGCCAATCCCGAGTTCTTTTGCGATATCTCCTACTTTCATGCCCGCGTCGCTATAGTCATAGACGCGTCGCTGAAGCGGGCTCAAGCGGGGCTTTCCGTTGGCACCTCCGGTCGTCGGCGGGCGCTCCGGAGAGGCATTCGGTGACGGCGCAGCCTCTCCGCTCGAACCGGAATCGATATCCAGCAGCATCCGAAAAGCATCGCGCGCGGCTGCGGCGTCTTCCGGTGCAGTTGGCGCTTCCACCACGGGCGGAGCGGCGGCAGGCGTCGTTTCCGCGCCAACAAATTCAGCGCCCGCCCACGAGTTAATAAGATCGTCTACCGGGTCCGAATCACTATCGGAATCTCCAAGCGTGTGCACGGGATCTTCATGCGTGTGCAGGGGGGGGGCAGGCACGTGCGCGGGGTCTTCAAGCGCGTGCAACGCCGACTCAGGCTCCACAGATTCCTCCGCTCGATCCAGGCCGGAGTTTGTCGCGTTCACGGCCGTGGTTGGTTCGCGTGTGAGCGAATCGCCCTCTCCCTCGCCCCCGAGCAGATCATTCTTTACTTGGTTCAGCGAAGCCACGATGGCCTGTTGCGTCTTAAGCAATTCTTCCCGCTCCTGTTGCGCGGCCTGCACAATGCTACGAATCGCCTCGACCTTGCGGTCCAGGCTGGCATTAAACTCCCGCGCGAGAGCCTTCTGTTCCGAGACCACATCGCGCATGGTCTGAAACAGAATCATCATGTTCGTAAGATCCGATTGGGCGTGGCTGCGGGGATCATCCTTGCGCCGCAGTTGGCTGAAAAAAATAAAGAACACTCCCAGGCACAGGATGATCACCAGGGCCGAGAGGAAGGCTAGAAGATATTCGGGGTTTTCCATCCTCTCCTCTTTCCGGGGAATTCTTTACGCGTCAACGGGACCCGCCCCCACAGTAGGGAGATCCCATACGCAAAACTGAAATAATATCGAGAAGCGGCTCGAGCATCTAAATTAATTAGTTAAGATGCTCTAAACGGTCACATCGAGATTTTGCCCGTCCGATTCGTCCGCAGCCTTCTTCGACTCGCCGGGTCCGTACGTCTCCGAAGCTGAATCCAGCCCGGCGTTGCGCTTCTTGCGGCGCCTGGCAAAAGGATTCTTCCTCTTGCCATCGCCCCGCACGTTTTCGCTCTCCGTCTCACGGGTTTCCGCCACCTGAGTTTCCGCAGACTGCCGGTCGTCGTCCGCTTCCGACGTCGCGCGCGCATGCGCCGCGAGCGAGGCGCGGCCCGCAACTTCTTGAATGCGCTCGGCCATCGTCGTACGGCCCAGCTCACTCTGCATATCTATGGGTTGCGGCATACCAGCCGACCTCCGCCACAGTTCTTATTCGGGCTGAAGTTGAGCCCCTTTCCTCAAGGCCTTCAGCGCGGCGCCATGCACCTGGCAAATTCTAGACTCCGACACCTCGAGCACCGCGCCAATCTCCTTGAGGGTCAACTCCTCATAGTAATATAAGTTTAGCACCTTTTGCTGCTGTTCGGACAAATTCAGTATCGATTCGACCAGCAATTCCCGCCGCTCCTGCGATTGCGCTTCGGCCTCGGGCGTGTGGTCATCCGGTGTCGGCAAAAGGTCCACCCGACGCGCTTCCTCCGAGTCATCGTTCGGCAGGTAATCGTCCAACGACAATACTTGCGCTGTCTGAACCTGAGACAGGCATTCGTCTACTTGCTCGATGCCCGTGCCCATTTCATCGGCGATCTCAAAGTTTGAGGGTTCGCTTCCCTTCGAATGGCGCAACCGTTCGCGGGCCGTGCCCACCTTGCGAGCCATGGCCCGGAGGGAGCGGGGCGCCCAATCGAGCGATCGGATTTGGTCAATGATCGCGCCGCGCACTCGTATCGTGGCGTAGGTCGAGAACTTGATTTCTTGCTCGTGATTAAACTTTTCGACCGCGTCCATTAGGCCCAACACGCCCCACCCGA
Organism: Candidatus Hydrogenedentota bacterium; assembly: GCA_029937645.1. Taxonomy (GTDB): domain Bacteria; phylum Hydrogenedentota; class Hydrogenedentia; order Hydrogenedentales; genus JAPYPO01. The sequence goes on along the minus strand of JAPYPO010000075.1, from coordinate 5,902 downwards.
TTAGGTCGTCAAGCTCGACGCTGGTGGGCACATGCATCGCCATGCGGCCCGCGACATATTTCACCACACGCATATGGCTGACGATGAGCTCGTCTCGTGCCGCGATATCGCCCTGTTCCTTGTAACGGGTCCAGAGTTGATGTTCAGTAGTTACGGTCAACGCAGGCTCTCAATGCGCTCTTCCCGGCTAACGATTTCCGTGATGCGCAGACCAAACTTTTCGTCCACGACCACCACGTCGCCCCGCGCGACAAGACGGTTGTTCACGAGCAACTCCACGGGCTCGTCCACCGTCTTGCCCACTTCGAGAATCGATCCGGGACCCAAATTCAAAATGTCTTTAATAGGCATCTCCACCCGCCCCAGCCGCGCCGTGGCCACGAGTTCGATGTCCAGTATCACGTCCAGGTTTTCAGGCGGAGGCTGGCCACCGAAGGCGCCGCCGCCACCCGAGGCCGACGCGTCATCTTCCGGGGTAAACCCACTCAAAATATCGCTCATCTCGCCTTCACTGATGAGCGGCGCATCCTCCCCCGCATCCTCGTCTCCAAAAACGGCGCTGATTAGCTGCGGGGGCACCGTGTCTTCCAGCGACTGCGAATACACCATGATCGAAGATCCGTCAAAGTGGGGGTCCGCGGAGAACTGAAAATTGCACAGCGTAGCGGGCCCATCCATAAACGCGATGAGATCGTCCGTGCCTTCCTCGCCAAGCCGAAGCGCGGTGTTGCCTTCCAACTCAACATCTTGTCCAAATTTTTCCGTAAGATTGCTCACGCCACCGCCGAGCGTCGAGTCGGCAATTTCCGCCAGCGTGCTCATTTCCGCGTCATCCAGGCTGTCTTTTACCACCGCTTCGCCGGTATTCGTCAAGGAGACGAGTTTCGCCATATCCTCGGTCGAGAAAAGAAGCGCCACCGCGCCTCCTCCTAAAATCTTGCCCCGCATGGCTAAAGGGAACTGTTGCAACGCGGCGCGCAGATCCCCTTCTTCTAAGTCCTTGACGTCTGAGGTGTCGTAAATGAAGGACAAGGAGAGCAGCGCGTCGAAGACATCGAAGCCACCCTTTAGAAAGCCTTGAACGATTATATTTGCGGCGCCAGCATTCACGTTAACCTGTCCTTAGCCCGGATATTTCACCGGTGTTCTCCTGCAACAAAGCTGGGGGGAAAACCCCGGGTTAGTCCTGGATCAACGAAACCAGTTGCACCGAGCTTTGTTCCTTTTTTCGGCCCGGTTTCGCCATAAATCGGGGCACATCGCCCACATTGATCTTTATGAGTTCATCCACATTCGAATCCAGCGCAAGAATATCGCCCACCTGAAGCCGTGCCACATCGCTCAAGTTCACCTTCGCGTGTCCGAGTATCGCTTCCAACGGGACAACCGAGCGGACCAACGTATTGTGGAGCGCAGCGCGCGTCATTTCCGCTATTTCCGGAGACATCCGGCGTTGGTAATGTGCCTGCTGGGAGATCTGATCCAAAATGGGGTTCAATACGAGGAGCGGCACACACATATTCATCGAGCCGACCGTCTCCCCGACATACACCTCGTAGCCCACCAGGATAACCATCTCGCTGCCCGCTACGATCTGGACGATCAACGGGTCGCTCTCTTGATTGACCACACCCATACTGAATTCGATGAGCTGTTCCCATGATCGTTTCCAGCTATCGAGAATCATCAACACAATGCGGTATATGATCCGATTTTCGATCTCCGTTAACTCGCGCGGTGCCGCCAGCGACATGCCCTTGCCGCCCATGACCCGGTCCACAATGGGAAAGACCATGGCCGGGCTCATCTCAAGCACCGCCTTACCGTCCAAGGGTGACATATCCAAAATGGACATCGACGTAGGCCGGGAGACCGACAGGATAAATTCGTCGTAGGTTAGCTGGTCAATCGAGGTGAGATCCACGCGGACGACGGTGCGCAGGAAGGGGGGCAGCGCGATGCTCAATTCCCGGGCAAAGGCCTCGAAGAGGCTTTGGAGCCCCTTAAGCTGCTCTTTCGAAACCCGCTCGGGGCGGCGAAAATCGTAAGTCGTTAGAACCGTCTGCTCAAACTTTTCCGGCTCCGGCGTGTCGTCGCCAATGTCCCCTTCTGATACCGCCGAAAGGAGCATATCGACTTCATCTTGACTGAGAATATCAGCCATCAATCGCTCCCAGGTTGGCCAGGGTTAACAACAGACCGCCTCCTCACCCGAGAAAGCCCGCTGACTAGTGCGGAGTATAGCACAGCGGATGGAGAGGCGCAACCGCCAAAAATATGCATAAGCCATTGATTTGCTGATAGATACAGAAGAATTCGAACACCACCCGAGCGTGAATCAACCCGTCCAAAATAACAGATTGCAAACTTTAGTCTAGTAATTAGTTAACGGTGTCGACGCGCTCCGAAACGGGCTCGGTCGCGGAATAATAGGGCTCGAAAAGTCTCACGAATTCTTGTCTGTTCATTGCTGACGCCCTATTCAGCAAGGTCTTTCCGCCATGGCGAACCGTATCCTGTGAGGGGTCCAAACCCAAATCAAGCAAATAGCGGGCCATGTCCAGGCGATTAAAATCCACCGCAAGGGACAAGAGGGATCCTCCGAAATATGCTTTCCCCCTAAGCGCCTCGGGATTCTCCAAGAGCGCCTTCTCGACGAATTCCGTATCGCCCAATAGCAAGGCGGACTCAAGCGTGTAGTCCGCCCCATACTCCAACAATAGATCCGCCATTTCCCGGTCTTGTGCAGCGGCCGCGTAGATCAATGGAGGATGGGGCCACTCCTTCGTTTGGTTGGGAACGGCACCGGCGCGCAGCAGTAGGTGCGCGATCTTCACGTTTCCGGTCGTCGCTGCATAAGCGAGCGGCGTCATTGCCGAGTGAGGGGCTCGCGCCGCCGCGTCAGCTCCACTAATCAGTAAGGGTCGTACGGCGGCCCCGTCTTCCGCCTCGATGGCTCTGATGAGGGTGTGGCTTCTGGAGGATGTCGTTTCGGCGTATTCGACAAGACGTGGCACCAGCAACGATCCGTAGAGCACGGTGCCAATCAAGGCGATCAGGAAGAGCCCTTTGACGAGCGGGGAAAACTTCAAGCTTTGGGATCCAATCCGACGCTTACAGAACCGATGCGCCTTCGCGCACCACTCAAGGGTATCGTTACGCGAGGCACCTTGTCAGATTGGCAAGTATTTGTCAATGGGGCGTACGCGCGCTGCGGCAGGACTCTATGTAATTTAGGCGTTCGTTCATGCAACAATCTTCGTATCCGCAGACCAAGGAGACCCTACATGACAGATGAGACCAAACCGTGGGTCGATGGCCTCACCTATAGCCAAGTGCTCCGGCAGACGGTTGAGCGGCACGGCGACCGTCCGGCGGTCGTTTTTCCGCAGATGGAATTGAGGTGGACCTTCGCCGAATTCGAGCAGCATGTTTCGAGGATGGCATGCGCGCTGATGGTCTTAGGCGTGGGCCGCGGCGATCATGTCGGTATTTGGTCGACGAACTGGCCGGAGTGGATACTTACTCAATTCGCCACGGCGCATATGGGCGCAGTTCTCGTGAACGTCAATCCCGCCTACCGAACGCACGAACTCGCGTATATCCTCAATCAGGCCGACATCAAAGTCCTGATTATCACCGACAAGTTTAAGACTTCCGATTACGGCGAGATGGTTGCGGAGGTTGTGCCCGAAGTGAAGACGGCGAAGCCGGGCGAGGCACTCCAATCCGACGCGTTCCCGAACCTGCGCCATGTGGCCTGCATTCGCCATAATTCGTCATACGATGGCATTTGGAAGCTTACGTACGAAGGATTCGATGCGAGATGGCACCCAGAGGAGAGAGAACTTCGTAAGCGGCAGCCTCTACGGAGCACGACACGAGAAGAGATGTCTGAGCAAATGAAACGTATGAAGGAGCGAATGAAGGCCGCTGGACGGATCGAGGAACGGCATAAGGCATTCAGGATTGAGATGCGGAAGGCGGCACAAGCGAAAGAGCCAGAACTCCAAGCCCTGGCCGCGCAAGTCCAGCCATCGGATCCTGTGAACATCCAATACACCTCGGGCACGACGGGCGCTCCGAAAGGCGCGACGCTTACCCATCGCAACCTCCTGATGAACGCCTACTACGTCGGCCAGCGCCAGAAATTCACGGAGGAAGACCGCCTGTGTATACCCGTTCCCTTTTACCACTGCTTCGGCTGCGTCATGGGAACGCTTATGTGCGCGGTCTACGGATCGGCCATGGTCATTCCGGCGGAGTCCTTCGATCCCAAGGCTACGCTACACGCCGTCGAATCGGAAAAATGCACGGCGCTCTACGGTGTCCCGACGATGTTCAGCGCACAAGTGCATTCGGATAATTTTTCCAGCTATAACCTCAGCTCGCTACGCACGGGAATCATGGCCGGAAGCCCATGCCCGATCGAATTGATGAAGGTCGTCACGAAAGACATGCACCTAACGGAGATGACGATCGCCTACGGCCAGACCGAAGCATCGCCAGTGATTACGCAGAGCCGCACGACGGATTCGATGGAGGCGCGGGTGAGCACGGTTGGTTCGGTGTTGCCTGGATTGGAAGTACGTCTCGTCGCCCCTGAGTCCGGCAAGGATGTGCCACGCGGCGAACAAGGCGAGTTATGGGTTCACGGGCACGCGGTTATGCTTGGGTACTATAAGAAACCCGAAGCGACCGCCGCCGCTATCGACGAAGACGGATGGCTACACACCGGCGATCTCGCTACGCAAACCCTGGCGGGCGACTACAAAATCACGGGCCGAATCAAAGACATGATCATTCGCGGCGGCGAGAATATTTACCCGCGCGAAATCGAGGAATTCCTGCTCACCCATCCCCACATCCGGCAAGCTCAGGTGGTCGGACTGCCCGACGCGCACTATGTTGAACAAGTTTCGGCCTGGCTTGTCCTGGATGAGCCAGGCTCGGTGACGGAGGCGGAGGTGAAAGACTTCTGCAAGGGTAAGATTGCCCAATACAAGATACCCTATTACGTCCAATTCCTCGATGAGTTTCCGTTGACGGTGACTGGCAAGGTTCAGAAATTTAAATTGCGCGAATTGGGTATCGAACAGTTTGGGCTTGCCGAGGCCGAAAGCACCAAAATGGCCTGAGAATCCGCTGTTTACACTGGTTTTTGATCATGGGCCTGAAAAACTAGCCATTGCCTTATACTGCCTGGATTGGTACACTCTTAGGTAATACGGATAGATTAGGTATTCGCATTTTTGGATATGGATTGAGGTCTAGTGGTGTCAAATTCTATTTTAGGCCGCATGAAAGCTCTCGGCTCAGCCATCGTGCCCGGCGCGAAGAGGTCGGGCTCCAAAAAAAAGAAGTCCAAGGGAAGCCGCAACCACCGCCTCGCTGCGAAAGCGCTGAATGTGGGGCGCAAGGAATACAACCAAAAGCGCTACGGCAAGGCGGAAGAGTGTTTTCGCGAGGCCACGGAGCTGGATGATTCCTACGCCCTTGCACACTACTATGTTGGCCTCTCGATGTACAAAGTGGACGACCTGAGCGCTGCGGCTCGATCGTGGAAGCGCGCGATTGAAGTCGACCCAAAGTCGGAAGCCGCCTCGAAGGCGCAACAGAAACTCGACCATGTTCGCTCGAAAGCAAGTGAGGTAGTTGATTACCTGCAGGAACGCATTAAGAACCCCTAGCGGATGCTCACCAAGCTGGGTCTGCTCCGTCCACCCCAGTCTGAAAGCCTTCCGACTGTTAGGGACAGGATCTTTCGGGTGCCACCTTCAAACTTGTTGGTTCATCACGGAATTCCGGGAGTATGGTCCCTGTGCATTCGGCGGCGGTGACAATTTCCAATCGACTGGCGACTGGGAAAGCGGTTTGTGATTAACCTGTCATTGCGAGTCAG
>JAPYPO010000633.1 GCA_029937645.1 Candidatus Hydrogenedentota bacterium | reverse complement strand
GCGCGAGCACTTCGGGGTCGGACAACTCATCAAAAAGCGCCAGCTTGAAGAGTTCCTCATCGGGCATGCTTTTCCACAAAAAATAGGACAGCCGTGTTGCCAGGGCGAAGTCGTCCAACTCGCCGGGGGTACCGACGTGGAAGAGGAACTGAGGCGAGCTGAGTATCGCCCGCAGTGGAACGCGGATTACCTCGGAAAAGTCACGGCCCTCGGCAATCGCGGGCTCGGCCAAGCGGACAAGTGCCTCCAACTCGCCGGCTTCGGGCGGACGCCGAAACGCGAGGGGGGCAAGGCGTCCTACGATATCGGCGACATGTTCGATAGGCTCTTTCGTGAGTTTGGCATCGTAGGCGGGGCCCCAGCGTTTACGATCTTTCCGTTCGACAAACTCGACGCCGGTCATCAATTCTCGCGTGCTCCGAGGCGGCCACGTATCTATGAGGGGGCCCTGGATTGTTAGGGAATGAAACGCAACGCCTTCACCCTTGTATGTTCTCGCGTAGTCTTCGGACTGGCCGAGGTGCTTTCCGTCCCGCGTCCCGCTTAGATCGCTTGGAATCGGGTACATGAAGTCATCCGGTTGCAAGAAAGCCGTAAACTCAACGGTTCGTGTTTCATCTTGACGGAGATCGAAGGAGGCCAGTATCTTCCTGCCACCCCTCTTTTCGTTCGTGTGAATGAATACTAAGGTTACCGGGGAGTGGGCTTGGTACGCGGAGGCAGTCGCTACGAATCGGTACATGCCCGGGTAGCGTACCTTGAACCCAACGTGATCAGTTCTCATGAACTGCTCTCCAGGCGCGAACAAGCCAACAGCGCCATCCATCTTTTTGATTCGGCTTCCGCCTAGCTCATACAGTCTGTCATACCACATCTCGACATATTTAGAATTTAGGTAGTCAATCAATAACGGTTCGCTCCGTGGACGCCTACCCAGCAGAATGGCCGCGTCAAGCGCGAGATCGGCGGTCTCGATATATCGCTCGACATGGATTGGCGAAATCTGTTGCCCGGCCGCGATGGTATCGAATTGGGCCGAGTCCCGATCCGTAGCCAGGAAGTTGCCTAACTTGTTGTGAATACCCAGCAGGTCTTGGAGGGTGTTCTCGTATTCGAATCGCGATAGACGGCGTAAGGTAACGCGCTGGTCTTCTCGCGCGGCAAGATTCGCGTCGAGCAAGGCGCTCTTCAGCGAGGCGAGTGTTTGATTCAGCAGAGCCCGCTTGGGACGCGGCTCCGAACGAGGCGGCATTTCCCGATCCTGGAGCCGGTCAAATATCTTGACCATCTGCTGGAAGGCATCGGGATTCCCCAGATCGTAATCCAGGTCTTCCATGTTGAGCGGCGTCTTCGTCTCTGCACCGTGACAGTGAATACAGGCCGTATCGATCAGGGGCTTGAGATCCGCCTCAATAGATTGTGCCAGCGAAATGCTGGAAATGAAGAAACAAAACGAGAAAACGAGCGAAAATTTTCTTATCATGACTGCGCAGAGCCCTCCACTGATTACTAACCCCTGCCGTAGGGAAAGGTTCCATCCGCACCGGAGACCGTAGTCGCCGTAAAGTGTGAATTCTGCGCGAACTATTCCCGAAGCACGCGTATTCCCATTATTGCGGCAGCCCAAAGGCCAGGACCTCCGCGGGCTCGGATACGCCTCCGCCGGCAACGAGGATATATTGGCGGCCGTTGTGCATCGCCGTCATGGGGGAGCTGTGTAGATGCCGGTCCACTTTGACCCTCGCGATTTCTTCGCCGGTCGCTTTGTCGAAGGCCATAAGCCATGAACCCCTCGCGGATGCGTCACCCAGTTCATCGACGTCCGCTTGAATGGTAATGAGCAGTGTCTTCGTAACGAGAATGCCACCTTCTGCCCAAATGCTCTTTGCGACCCGAGAGCCCAACGGGCCAAGATTAAGGTGCTTAATCGCTGGGTGATTCCGTGGGCCGTCGCCAAGCGGGATCTGCCAAGCGATGTCGCCCTTGTTGAGGTCAATCGCGGTAATCCTGCGATAGGGCGGCTTCAAGAGCGGCAAGCCGCGTGGTCCCGGCACCGGCCCCTGTGTCGTGACGTAGGCGAGGTCGGTACGGGCCGGATCCGACTCTTTTAAGTAGAGAGCAACAGGCTTGGTTTTCGAGAGAACATAGAGCATGCCCGACTCAGGATCGATAGATGCTCCCGGCCAATTTCCGCCTCCATTGTTACCCGGAACCGTAAGCGTTCCCAGCTTGCCGCCTTCGACCAACTGGATGGTCGGCGAAAATAGCGGTCCTAGCTGGTATTGATTGGCGATTTCTATCGCCTCCGCTCTTAGCCCGGATTTCCCATTTGGAAGAGTCATCTTGAGATCCGCCGGCATC
>JAPYPO010000632.1 GCA_029937645.1 Candidatus Hydrogenedentota bacterium | reverse complement strand
TCGACGCCCTGATGCATGACGTCGGGTTTCGTCCCGACACGCCCATCGAAGTCGGCATCGAGCGGTTCCTGGAATGGTATCGAGCGTATTACCAAGTCTAGTGTAGATGCGAATACCGGGCGCTATCCCCACACAAGTTTGAAGGAAGCGCCCGGAGGATTCTGTTCTTGACGGGGAAGGCGATAATGAAACTATTGGTGACCGGTTCCAACGGACTTATTGGTTCGGAGGTGAGCGAGTATTTCGATGGCAAGGGGTGGGAAGTCCATGGGGTGGACAACAATCAGCGGGCTAGTTTTTTCGGGCCCGAAGGGGATACGCGTTGGCGGCAGAATGAGTTGGAGAAGACGCTCTCCCGATTTTCGCACCATGAGCTTGATGTTCGCGACCGCCAGGGCGTGTTGGATTGTTTGGAACGACTCAAGCCTGACGCGATCGTGCATACGGCGGCTCAGCCCAGCCACGACAAAGCGGCGGACATCCCTTTCGATGATTTTGATACGAACGCGGTCGGCACGTTGAACGTGTTGGAAGGGGTGCGAAGGCACGCTCCGGACGCGCCGTTCGTCCACATGTCTACGAACAAGGTCTATGGCGACGCCCCAAACCGGATCGCTTTGCAGGAATTGGATACGCGTTGGGAGTACGACGATCCCGCGTATGCGAATGGAATTTCAGAGACCTTTCCTATTGATCAGTCTATGCATTCTCTCTTCGGCGCGAGCAAGGTCGCTTCGGACGTAATGGTCCAGGAGTATGGCCGATATTTTGGCATGAAGACCTGCTGCCTTCGCGGAGGTTGCCTGACGGGCCCGTCCCATTCGGGCGTCGAGCTACACGGGTTTCTCAGCTACCTCGTGAAATGCAATCTGGAGGGCCGGCTCTACACCGTCTTCGGATACAAAGGCAAACAGGTCCGGGACAATATCCACAGTCTGGATGTAGCGCGATTTATTGACGCCTTTATCCAGGCACCCCGATCCGCGGCAGTCTATAACATCGGCGGCGGCAAGAAGAACAGTTGCTCGATCCTTGAGACCTTCGAGATGGTCGCGTCCCTGAGCGGAAAGAAGATGGTCCACGAATACGTGGACACGCATCGCATGGGCGATCATATCTGCTACTACAGCGACTTGAGCAAGATGAAGGAAGATTATCCCGGTTGGGATATCAGCGTGCCCCTCACGCAGATCGTTTCCGAAATCATTGACGCTTGGAAAGAAAGCTAAACGTCGCTCGTTCGTGTGTTGGCCCGATCCCAATCAGGATTCAATCGAGCCTGAACTTCCCATGCATCGAGGATGGTGAGCGCGCACATATTCTCGATGACCGGCACCGCCCGAGGGACGATGCACGGGTCGTGCCTTCCGCCCACGGAGATGGCATGATTTTCGCCGTCAATGCCGATGGTGTCTTGTAACTTTGCGATGGATGCCGTCGGTTTTACGGCCACGCGCATGACAATGCTCTGGCCGGTGGAGATGCCGCCGGTTATGCCGCCGGCGTTGTTGGATACGAAACCGCCGTCCTCCATTCGGTCGTTGGATTCGCTGCCGCGTAATTGGACAAGCCCGAAGCCGCCGCCCACTTCGACACCCTTGAACGCGCCGATGCTCATGAGCGCGTCGGCAAGGCGCGCGTCGAGCTTACCGAAAACGGGATCGCCCAAGCCGGGCGGCACACCTAAAATGTCGAGTTGAATGATGCCGCCCACCGAATCGGTATCCTTGCGGGCCGTCAGGATTGCGTCTTCCATTTTCTTCGCCGCGACGGGGTCGGCACAACGCACCGGGTTGTCTTCGATGGCGTTGTAATCGCACGTTTCCGCGTGGATGCCGGCGACTTCCAGGATGAAGGCTCATGAAGAGTATGTTGACACTAAGCGGCAAGAGTGGGAAGACAACAATGACCCCGCGATGATAAAAATACGTCGCGAGTTAAAGCGGAGTCTAAAGCAAGAGCAGCATGCAGAACGGATGGAGCGCCAAGCGGAAAAGGCGCGGGAATGGCATGCAAAACAGAACTCAGCGGAACAGCTGTGAGCTGCGAGAGGTAATCCCGGGGACTAGAGATCGTAATTACTATTGTGGGCAGCGGGACTGAGCCGGGGAACTGTCACATGAAGCAAAATTCAGGTCATGGAATTGTGCCGAATGCCGGGGCAACTCAACATGTCGTGATCTGAAATTCCCCAGATTTTGTGCGCGGGTTTCATGTATATGTGCCTGAGCGCGCTGCCCCCCCTTGCCCCCCCTTCGTTTTTCAGAATCGCCAGTCATTTCCTCCATCAAGATTGAAGGCGCGCGCGAATCATGTTCCGTTATGGAACTATTTCATTTAATTTACTATTTAGATAAATATGGGGA
>JAPYPO010000074.1 GCA_029937645.1 Candidatus Hydrogenedentota bacterium | reverse complement strand
TAATCGATGCCGGCGGATCTCAAGATGACTCTTCCAAATGGGAAATCCGGGATTATAGGAATTAACTTTCCACATTCAACCTTCTTCGGCTCCCCAGAGGTTTTGCGTGACCCCGTTCGGTTCCGCCGAATTTGGGCTGAGCTGGGCTGTGGACCTTTGCAGCGGATTGGGGAAAGCCTTGATATCGGACAACAATTGGGGCTTTGCTGGGCTATTGGATAGACAGATCACTTGAATTTTCCGAAGTGCGGACGAATAATGGCGGGGCTGTATGATAGCGGCGGAATGGACTTCTCCGTTTGCCGCGGTATAAGACCGGAGCGATGTTTGGGGTTAGAGGACACAAAAAGGGAAATCCGCATTTATGATTGACTATCTTGTTACGCTCGGCATGTTGACGCTTCTCCAAGCGGTCTTGGGTTTCGATAACCTCTTGTATATTTCGCTTGCGTCGAAGCGCGCCCCTGCAGCCTCGCAGGCCAGGGTGCGAAAAGTGGGTATCGCGGTAGCGGTCTTGCTACGAATTGGTCTTCTATTTTTGCTGATGAAATTGATCCAATTTTTTCAGAACCCGCTGTTCGCCATAGAGTTCGCGTCGTATATCCACGGCGAATTTAATCTTCACAGCCTCATCGTACTGATTGGGGGTGCATTTATCATCTACACGGCGACCAAAGAAGTCCTGCATATGATGACCCTTGAGCAGGACAAGGCTGTCGGGCGGAAATCCCAATCCGCTGCCAGGGTCACCGCGACGATCGTTCTGATGAATCTCGTTTTTTCCTTTGACTCGATTCTCAGCGCAATGGCGTTGAGCGATGTCATGTCAGTGATGGCGACGGCTATCGTGATCGGTGGCGTGCTCATGATTTGGTTGGCCGACCATGTTTCTACGTTTCTTGAGAAGAATCGGATGTACGAAGTGCTGGGCCTCTTTATCCTGTTCGTAGTCGGGATTATGTTGTTATCGGAAGGCGGGCATCTGGCGCATCTGGAATTGTTCGGAAACGCGGTCATGCCAATGACCAAGACCACCTTTTATTTCGTGATCACCGTGCTGGTGCTCTGCGATGTCGTTCAGACGCGCTACAAACGGAAGTTAATGGCCCGCTAATAGCTACGGCTCTCGGGAGAAGTTTATGATACGAACCGCGCTTCGATGGGTTTGCGCGTTGCCCTTCATGCTCGCTGCCGTCCTTCCCGCTGCGGGGCAGATGACCCTCGACGACACGTTTCACATTCACGATGTATTTGCCCAGCTCAGCGGCGAGGGTTGGGTTCGCCATGGCACACGCGCGTTCAGATCAAGCGATGGCACGGTGGATAGTTTCCTGACAAGCGGAGGCGAGAACCCGTTTCTGATTGAGGACTTCACGCAGGCCAGCGAAACGGAATTCAGCATGGAGGGCGGCAGCGGGACGCTTTCACCCGATGGCGAGATCTCGGTGCATTCAGACTTAAAGGTTCAAGGAGAAGATTCGGTATTGGCCTCGGGCTATAGCGCGCTGCGCTTAGGCCTTCGCGTGGGAACCGGATTTCGCGACGCCGACTTCGAGGGCAGTTTCAGTTATCACGCCCTCGTTGCGGAGGACACCACCAACTGGCGGAACCTGTTCGGCGGCGCAGCCGTCAACGGAGCGGGCGAGATTTTTCTCGCGCTGGATGGCTTTAACGCCGTCACCCTGTCCTACGACGTCCACGCGGATGGAACGATGGACTTTAGCGGAGAGGATGTCGCCCGTGGCAGCCTGACCGCGGACGGGGAATTGATTCTCCGCTCCATCGACGCGGACGCGGGCGACAACCCACAAATCCCACGCGCGCACTTGGGCCTCGCGGTTTTTGTCAAACAAAGCATAGACGCGTCTGCGGCGGACTTCACCGGGACGTACCGCGTGCATGAAATCCGAGTGCGCGGCAATCGGGCGCAAGTCATGGGGATTGGGGAAGCCGTTACGGCGAACGGGACAGGCGCGTACGCGGGCACTATTTTGCGTAACGGTGTGTTGGATTCTTTCACTGGGGATATCGCGGTTAATCCGAGCGGCACATTTCGCCTGAACGGGGCGTTGATGGAAGAGGGAACCCTGGGCAGAAATGGCGACTTTCTGGTCGTCACGAAAGATGGCGGTTTTGTTACTACTGGTGTTGGTGGCGAGGCCTGGATGCAGATCTGGATCCGCGTTTTAGGGGGGAATCCGACCATTGTCGATACGGATGGCGATGGCCTCACCGATGCGGAGGAGGATGTGCTCGGCACCGATCCAAATAACGCGGATACGGACGGGGATGGGCTGGATGACGGAATTGACCCGGACCCGTTGGTTCGGAATGATGTGATATCCGCCGAGCCGAGCGAGCTTGTTTTTGAAATGATATTCGGAGCGCCTGATCCGGTGGGGCAGATGGTAGAGCTTTCTGGCGGTGGGAATCCTTTTTTTACCTGGACGATATCCGATGACCAGGTGTGGATTCGCGTGTTACCCGACGAGGGTACCGAGGACGGCGCTGTGAAAGTATTCGTGGACGCGCGTGATTCTACGCCGGAGGATAGCCCACTAACCGGAACTATCACGGTAGAAGCTCAGGGGTTTATGAACGATCCCTTTGAGATTCCGGTTACCTTTACTATTAAGTATCCGGTCCCCGTCCTGTCAGCGGACCCGGAGGAACTCTCTTTTCGCGGGTTTGAAGGCGGGTTGAACCCGGCCGCTCAAACTATCGCCCTCGAGAATCTTGAGATGGGCCCCTTTGCCTGGGTGGCGGAAGCGGATGCCTCGTGGTTGAGCGTTACGCCGTCTGCTGGGGAGGGCGCGGCCACTCTTGAGGTGTCCATCGACCTTTCGAGCCTAAACGCTAACACGTCGGCGCGGCAATCGGTTGTTCGGATTACCGAGGCCGCAGGCCTTAGCGATGTGTTGGAAATACCCGTGGCCTTGGTCGTCGATCCGTCGCGCGATCTCGGGGAAGTGTTTCCCGTATTTCCTGACGGACGATTCCAAGCCGGGCCGTCGGTTGTGTACGACGCGTTGGCGGGACGCTACACGGTGGCGTGGTCGGGCAATTCGAGGGCCTTCGCCAGCATCCTGGATGGGGCGGCGCTGCCTGCACGCGATGGGATCGCCGTGTCGCAGATCGGCGTGGGGTCCTCGCTTGCCGTGGCTGCGGTGCCGAATCCCGATACGGGCGGTGTCTGGGTCGCGTGGGAGAACCGGTTGTCAGGGGAAACGGTTTCGGGAATCTTGGGGCGTGATCTGGCCCTCGACCCGGATGGCATTGACAGCCTCGCTTTTTCCGTTTCGTCCGGCACGACGGATCGAGCGCAACCGTCCGGCGTATACAATGCGGAACTTGGCGAGATCGCGTTCGTCCATGTCGAAAATAGCACGGAAATCGTATTGACCGTAATCGATGCGGCGACTCGAGCGGCCTCCCCTTCGCGGCTGCTCGCTACGGCGACCGGCCCGGTCCTGTCGCCTGTCTTGAACTACGCGCCCCAGCACAATGAGTATCTCCTGACGTGGACTGAAGCCTCGCAGACGCTCCAGAATCCACTGGACGCTACGGCTCAGACGGCGATCCTCGCGCGACGGGTTGACGCCATGAGCCTGAATCTCCGCGGCGCCCCCTATCTTATCGCCAGTTCATCCGCCCTGTTGGATCGATCGTCAGTTACCTCGGCGTATAACTCCGTAAACGATGAGTGGGCGATTCTTTGGATCACGGCGGGCAGTGGGGACCCGTCGTTCAGCCTGTCATTGTATCGAACGCCGGCGGGCGAAGCGTTTCAAGAGAACGCCGCAGTCTTGATTGACAGTGGCTTGTCTACGAATCCGGGCGTGGCCCTTTCGTTTTCGGCGGAGGGTGAGCAGTTCCTTGTTGTATGGACGAACGATCAAAGTGGCACGGATCGACTGAACGCGCGGCGCTTCACGTCGGGAGGCTACTTCCTCGGGCCACTGGTGCAGTTGGCCGATGCGACCGGGAACCAACTTGAGCCGGTTGTGGCTTTCAATGAGGACGCAAACGAGTTTTTGGTTGCCTGGACGGATTATAGACTTCTCCCGGAGCGGATTTACGCTTCGCGTTTGGCCGGCGGTTCGCCCGATGAAGACGGCGACGGTTTATCAAATGATTGGGAATTGGAATTTGGCCTGGATCCCTTCGATCCGACGGGTGTGAATGGCGCGGAGGGCGACCCGGATGGCGACGAACTCTCGAATAGCGCCGAGTTCGAGCGGGGCACGGACCCAACGAAGACAGACACGGACGGGGACCGGCTGACGGATCGTCAAGAAGATCTGAACGGCGATGGCCTGCCCGACACCGGGGAGACGGATCCGCTTAATCCGGATACGGATGGTGACGGGTTTATCGATGGCGCGGAGTGGTTTCTTGCGTCGGACCCGACCGATGGCGCGAGCACGCCGAACGCCGGTATCTTTCACATCGACTATGGCCTCTGCCGCGAGGGTGAGGCTGTAGAAATTGAGGTGGACGTGGCGATCACCGCAGAGGGGATGTACACGCTTGAATTGAATGGCGCCAGCGGCCCAGGCTTCGCCGCGCCCAGCGGCTGGACGGCACTGCTCCAAGGAGATTCGCCGATTCTTTTAACGCCGGGAACGCACACCTTTGCGGTAACGGCCACGCCGACCGCGCCCATGGACGCTTCCGATGCGATCGGCGCGTTCGCGTTCCGGTTCAGCGACGGCGGCGGCGCGCTCGATTCGCGGACGGTTCTGCTGGTTTGCGACTTGATTGACCCCTTGGACGAGGGTGTGTTCAGCCCGGACGAGTTGGCGACACGCTACGCGCCGGCCCTCAAACATCATCGCGATGAACCCTATCTACCGGCGCCCGTTGAGTTGTCCATGGCGGCGGGCTCGCTTACATTCGGAAACGGGGCCTCTCTGGCAGTGCCGCCGACCGCGCTGGATTTTCACCAGTCGCCGCAGACGGAAGCGTCCCTTGACTTGCAAGGGGCAAGCGTTGAGGAATTGGCGACGTTGTATTCGATGGTTCGAGACGATTTTACTTCCACGATCTACTACACGATCGGCCATTTGGGCGAGCGTTCCACGGAACCCGGCGCGGTTTCCGAGGGCGTCCTTATTCAATACTTCATCCACTATTTCGCCGATACCTGGGGCGCGGTCACGGCGGGCGGACACCGTCATGAGGGCGACTGGGAAGTGGCCCAAGTGATCCTCGACGAATTTCTGGCCCCAACCAGCGTCACGATTTCGCAACAACTCCTGTTGGCGCGCGATAGGGGAGGATCGGGTTCCGTTACACTTCCTTGGGAATCCGCCGAAACACTGGGTGACACCCATCCGGTCCTCTACGTGGGTTCAGGCGGGCACTCGCTTTATTTCGGTCCCGGCGCGTCGCGTTACGAAGGCGCACTGGAAGTTCACGATGGTCTCGGCATCTGGTCACTGGAATCCTCGATGGTGGAGGCTTCGCCGGGAACCGATTATCCGAATATCATTTCGACATCTCTGGAAAAACTCTCCCGCTTCCGCGACGACTCGCCCACCAAATGGCTTCGTTATGCAGGCTTGTGGGGGCAGTCGAGCTTCCCTTCAGGGCCGGGCGATGCCGGAGGTGCCACGCTCGCAGACGGCCCGACCGGCCCGGCCTTTCTTGGTAACACGCTCGATCCGGCTTCGACCACCGGTGTCCGAAGCCTTTGGCTCGACCCCTACGCGTGGGCCGTTCGCGCCGACACGCGTGAAGTTGTTCTAGAATCCACGATACGCGGTGCTGTTCCCACCAGCTTCGCCGATTCGGTTGTCGCGTTGGCGGACGCGCGAGGCCGGATATTCCGCGGCCTTGTGGGGCTAGGAGGGTCCTTTTCCATATCCGCTCCCGCGGGAAACTATGTGCTTTCGCTCGTCTCCGAATCGGAGCCTGGGCAGGAAACTCTGTTGGCCTCCTCGCGCTTCGCTTTTGGCGGGATGGACACGGCGCTGGCTCCCGTGAGCATCCCCCTTAATCCCCCTTCGAAGGGGGGTATTTTTGAAACGGATTTGGGCGTGTTCACGTTGGTGGATGGCGTTCTTACCGGGTCGGACATATACACGCGCACGGACGCCGATAGCGATGGCGAAACCGACGATACGGATCTCGATTCGGATAACGATGGCGTGGCGAATGATTCCGACGACGACGCCCTCGGAGACGGCTGGGCGGATTTGTTCCAAATTCAAGATCCGGACGGTGATGGTGTTTCCAGTTATTTCGACGAAGACGATGACGGCGACGGAACGTTGGACAGCGAAGACGGCGACCGCGATGGAAATGGAACGGACGACATGGACGACCCTGTGGATACGGACGGCGATGGGTTCATGGATGCCATCGATCTTGATTCAGACAACGATGGCTATACGAACGAAGCGGAACGGCTCGAGGCTACGGATCCGCTTCGGCCCGAAGACCGCCCTGGAAGCCGTCTTGGTGACTTGGACGGTGATGACGATGTAGACCAAGAGGATTTGCAGGCGGTTGTAGCCATAGCCATAGCCATCGGCGCAGTGGCATTTGACGCGCAGGCCGATATAGACGGGAATGGGGCTGTCGACGCGGTGGATGTTCATGGGGTAATCCTTCGCATTTTGGGCCAAGTCTGAAAATCTCCCCTTATTGCTTGAGGCGATCAAGGCTCCATGGGGAACTGCCGATAGATACTTCAGGCGGAATCGCGGGGCCGTTATTGCTCTTCGGGGAAAACGTTGCCCAACGCCTCGGGAGTTTCCGCCCGGATTAATTCTCGCAAGACTTTATACCGCAAAGGATTAGGGCGATCTGTCATTCACGGTATGAGACTTGCGGCTTATCCGCCGGATTGGTCCAACCAGGAGAGTTCATTGGGCACATTATTTAGCGCGTTTGGAATCGCGCGGTCTGGTCTTCAGGCGGCGCAAGTCCAACTCGACATCGCGGGCCACAATATCGCGAACGTGAACAAGGAAGGATTTTCGCGGCAGCGCGTCGAACTTCTGAGCAATACGCCTCTGGAAAAACCCTTTGGGAATATTGGCCGGGGTGTGCGCGTCGCGACGATTACACGAATCCGCGAGGCTTTCTTAGACGCGGTCTACCGCGACCAAGTCGGCGGGTTGAGATCCGCCGAGATTCAAGCCGAGTTCTACACCCAGATAGAAAATGTGTTTCTGGAGCCCGGCCCAAACGGGATTGGCGGTCGCATAAACAATTTCTTCGATTCGCTCCACGAGTTCTCGAACAACGTGGAGGAAGCCCCTGTCCGGCAAAGCGTCATCAATTCGTCAGAAGCCCTCGTAGCGTTATTCCGGGAAACGTCAGACCGATTGACTTCGCTCCGAACGAATGCGAACGAAGAGGTGCTGAACTTTGTTCCCGAAATTAATGCGATCGCGCAACGAATTTCTGAGTTAAACGAACTCATCAGCAAGAGCGAACTCACAGGCAAACCCGCGAACGACTTGAGGGACGACCGCGACCTGCAGATTGACCGCCTTGCTGAACTCGTAAATATATTTACCCGCGAACGAGACGACGGCCGAATCGAAATCCTTGTGTCTGGTGCGGAGCTGGTCAGTGCAACGACCTTTCGCGCGGTGGAGGCGATTCGGGTGCCCGCGCTCGATCCCGAACGCAACGATTTGGTGGAAGTGCGGTTTGTCGACACGGGCGAGCCGTTCGTAGTGTTGGATGGAGAACTCGCCGGCGCGCTAAAAATGCGCGACCAGGCCATCGTGGATATAGATGCGCGGGTCGATCAAATCGCCGCGACGATCATTGAGCAAATCAACCGAATTCACAGCAGCGGGAACGGAATCAGAGACTACTCTGCAACGATTAGTAGCACGAACGCCGTCACCAATCCGGCCATCGCATTGAGCACTGCGGGGCTGCCCTTCGCCTTAGCCACGGGCTCCTTCGATTTGATTCAATACGATGGCGCGGGCGCAATTGTGAGTACCGTAACCGTCGCGTACACCGATGGCGTGACCACGTTGAATGACATCGCGGCGGCGATCGGGGGTACAGTTACCGCGGGGGGCCTTCTGGAAGTCTCGCCCACGGTCAACTCTTTCACCTTTGCGAACGACACGACGGGAGTCTTGGCTTCCCTTGGAATTGGTGGGCTGTTTACCGGCACCGATGCGCGAACGATGGGAGTCAATCAAGACATCGTGAATACGCCAAATTTGTTGGCGTCGGCCTTGAGCATCAATCCGCTGGACACCGGCGACAATCGTGTGGCGCTTGCCATGGCAGATATTCGTGACGGTTTGTTTCTCGATTCCGGTGCCGCGAGCATCAATGATTTCTACGAATCGACGATCGTTGGCATTGGCGTGAATGCCCGCTCGAATCTTGAAAATGTCGAGATCGAACGGTCTTTCGTGGAGTCGTTTCAGCGCCGTCGCCAAGAGGTGTCTGGGGTTTCGCTGG
Source organism: Candidatus Hydrogenedentota bacterium (assembly GCA_029937645.1). GTDB lineage: Bacteria > Hydrogenedentota > Hydrogenedentia > Hydrogenedentales > JAPYPO01. Next base: position 4,876 of record JAPYPO010000074.1, on the reverse strand, counting down.
ATGAGGAGGTCACGTTTTTGCTCCAATTTCAACGCGCCTTCGAGGCCTCCGCGCGGGTCGTTACCGTCACGGACCGTATGCTGGATTCGCTCTTGGCCATGGCGCGCTAACTCGAATCATCTCCTCTTGAAGTTTCCGTTTGCAAAGGGCAATCGCGGATAAGGCTTGAATGCTCACGGTGAGCCTACCCGCAAGCCGTGGGAATATCCGCCCTCGACCCCGCCTTTACTCTATCGGCTGCGCCTCGTTCTTTCTTCTCGCCGCTCTATGGCGTAGAATGGCGTGTTGGCCGAAACGACGACCCCCGAAGGAAGCGATATGGAGTACACGGGCACAACGGCCCAGGGAACCATCACGAAACTGTACCAGTTTGTGAACCGCCTCCACAGCGGTGTTCCCTACCATCTTTCCGAGCAAGCGCGGGCCTTTCCTCCGTGGCATTATTTCTTCGAAATCACACGGCGCTGCAACCTGCGCTGCAAGATGTGCCAATACATTGATTTTTTGGAAAATGTCCCGATCCCCGAGCAACGCGACGGCGAACTGACGACCGAAGAGTGGCTCGGGGTCGTCGATCAGACCGGGCCCATGAGCCTGATTACCTTTACCGGTGGCGAAGTGTGGGTGCGCAAGGATTTTCCGACGATTTTGGAACGGGCCTGTTCGAAACGCCGGGTCCATTTCATTTCCAACGCCGTAATGCTCACCGATGACAAGGCGGAATTCTGCGTGGGTCTTGCGCCGAAGCGGTTTGGAGGTAAGGGCCTCAATTTCATCGGCGTTTCCATCGACGGCACGGAAGATATTCACAATGTGATTCGTGCGCAGAAAGGCGCGTACAAACGAAGTATCGATGGGATCAAGAATATCGTCCGGTGGCGCGAAAGATTGAAGAAGGCGGCACCGCTCGTTCATATTAATACGGTCATTCTTGAGGAAAACCTTGATGTGCTTCCCCAGATGCCCCGGCTCGCCGCCGAGGCCGGCGTGACCGTTCTCAATTTGCTGACGGAAATGCGCGCGCCGGATAATGCTGATTTGGGTCATGTCGATCCGGGAGTGTTTGGCCCGGAGCATGTTCGCATTCCGACGATTGATCGCGCCCGGTTGGACACGGCGCTTCAAGCGACGCTGAAGGAAGCGCGAGCGCTGGGGATTGAGGTGAGGCTGCCCCGCATGCCGTACGAGATGGTGCTGGACCACTACGATGGGGGCTATGACTTAGACCACATGGCCTGTCGTTCAATCTGGACAAACCTTTACGTGGGCGCGAAGGGCGGGGCGTACCCCTGTTTCATCAACAATATCGGCAACGTGCGCGAGTTCAGCCTTAAGGAATTGTGGAATAACTCCCAGGCTAAATCGTTTCGGAAGAACCGCCGCAGCGGTGCCTACGAAGTCTGCCGTGGCTGTTGCGAAATGGAATACGTCAAAAAGACATTGCCCGGTCGCGGCGAATCCATTTCGACCGCCGAGCCTTCCCCGAGAACATCGTAAGAAGGAACCCTGCGTACGCCGCTGCAAAACCAACGGCAGCGACTTCAACGTACCCCATGAACCGCCGTGGTACGGAACCGTATGCCCGATGGTGTGAGAGGACGGGGGAGCAACTCCCCCGCCGACTCGATGGTGCTACGGTCTAAATTGCTTACTTGAGCGTATTCCGCAGAATGCCGACGCCCTCGATTTCGATTTCGATCACATCTCCATCCGCCATGGCAGCGGTGGTGCCAGGGGTTCCGCTGAAAATGACGTCGCCGGGCAGGAGGGTGACGAATTGGCTGATGTAGCTGACGCATTCGGCGACGCTGAATAGGAGGTCGGTCGTACGTTGCGACTGCACCGTTTTGCCGTTGACGCGCGTTTCCAGCAGCAGGTCGGTGTAGTCGAGACCGGTGACAAGCACCGGGCCCATGGGGCCGAAGGTGTCGGACAATTTGCCGCGAAACCATTGCAGGTCGTTGCTTTGCCAGCTCCGCTCGCTCACGTCGTTGCCGCAGGTAACGCCGAAAATGTAACCGGGCGCGTCTTCGACGGATACGTTCTTGGTTTCCTTGCCGATGATGACGACCATTTCACCTTCGTAATGGAGATCGTCCGCGCCTTCAGGCCGCACGATAGGATCTTCGTGGGCGACGATGCAGGTCGGGAACTTGGCGAATATGCCGGGATACGGGGCGCGTTCTTCTGTGCCGGAGTGGCTCTTGTAATTGAGCCCGATCCCGATCACCTTCGATGGCTCGGTGGGGGCAAGGAGTTTCACGTCCGATAGTGCGACCGTTTTACCCGTGGGTTTGGGTGACGAGAAGAAATTGCCGTCCAGCTCGTTGATGGTGTCCCCGTCCAGAATACCGTAGGCGACCGCTCCGCCCGCTTCGTACCGCACGTATTTCGTAACGTCCTGGGCCCCCGAGGACCCCGCTGTTATCAGTGACATGAGTACCGCTCCTCTAATCAGTCGTTTCATTTCGTTCTTTCTCCCATGTAGAGCTCTTGCCCAAGCAAGTCCCCAAGCCCATTTGCCACGCGGCTACCCCGCGTGGCTGTGCCAAACAGACGCCAAGTGGAAAAGAAAGACTATAGCACAAGATCGCGGCAGCGCGCCCCTCGGCCATGCATCTTGGTGAATCCAGGGATTTCTCCACGCGGCGGAAGTGTTGCAAGGCCGTGGCCATAAGCCTAGAATAGTTGATGCACGACTCTCACGACCAAGTTGGATGCCATGACCGGGATAAATCAACGCATCGAAGGGAATGGTGTGAAGGGTTTTGAGTTCACCGTCGCACTTTTGCGGCTTTTATAGCTCCGCACCAATCTTATGCCTACGGTATCGCCCCAGCTCTGGCGCGCAACCTGATGGAATGCGGCAGATAATTAAAGGAAACTAGCCATGGAAACGAAAACGCTTATTATTATCATTGTTGGCATTGTGGCCGTGCTGGCAATCATCCCGTTTGTGCCCAAGATCTTAAAGGGGCTGGAGACGCCTGACCCGGCGATGGATGCCCCGAAATTGGCGCGCATCCAGGAAGCGGTCGAGGCTTATCAAGAGTATTTGGGCCTAACCCCACAAAGATTGTCGGTCTTGGTTCCGGAGTATATAGATTCGATACCGAGGACCTACGATGGGCGGGCGTTCGCGTATGACAAACAAACCGGCACGGTGTCTATGCCCGCGAAAGGCGGATCCGCGACGCAAGCAATATCCGGCAGCGGCGTTCCGGCAACGGTTGATGCCTTTACGGGGCTTTCCGTACGGGAAGAGCTGAATTTTTGAGGTTGGCAGGCGGGCTTATCGTGAAGAGATCGCCACGTCGCTTCCTGTGGTCGTTCCTGTTAGGAAAGTCATTCTCACGAGACCACCCTCACCTTAATCCTCTCCCTGAGGGAGAGGAAATAGCGTTTTGGATTTAAGAAGGCGTTCTACTCGACCGTAAGGACAGCGTTCTCCACGCCTCTCCCTCAGGGAGAGGATCAAGGTGAGGGTGGGCCACAGGTTCACATGGACTGTTTGAAAGGCATGGGGACGGCGTGGTAGAATCCTGAGTCCCGTCGCGGTAGTGCTTTACAAGACTCGCCGCACGGCTTTCGATACCGTAGCTTCCGCTTTTATGCGTCCCCATCGTCTAGCCTGGTCTAGGACACCGCCCTTTCACGGCGGCAACAGGGGTTCAAATCCCCTTGGGGACGCCATTTTTGTATCGCCCTCCAGAATTCAATTCTAAGATTCTAAAATGCAATGCGTTAGCACGGTTTGACCTCTTCGTTTTGTAGAGGTTAACGCCGCCAAGCAACTCGTGGTAGAGCATCAAGGTTCCGACCTTACCCTTGTCGGTGTGTGTCTTAATTGCACCTCCGCTGATCCCCTGCCCCAACAAGGTTGCTAACGAAGAGAAGTATCTTCCTCGACTTGACGCAGTTGGTCGCGGGCCCTTATGAGATGAATTTCGATATCAAAGAGCCTGAGGGGATTCCCTTGCCCAATTTCCTGTCGAAGCCTCTCTTCCTGAATTAATTGGTCCCCGGTTTTGACGATTACCCTCAGCTGAGATAGCTCTTCCTCTCTATCCCCAAGGCGCGCGGCTAATTCTCGACGGGCCTCCGCAAGCCGGATGCGCGCCTGCCAAACGTCCCGGGTAGTTCCCGCATTCGAATCTGAAAGCGCCTCCAGGGCTCCCAAGTACGATTCGCATGCCGCCACAATTTCTCGTAGTGCGTCAATAGAAGTCGCAGTGTGCGTGCCAAGAGACCCGCTCACAAGTGACTCGGAAGTCTGGCACCCCGTCGCTGCGATTACGACGAATACGGCCACACATGTTGCGGTTGCTTCGTGCATCGCTTCATCCTCCCCTTTAGGGTTTGTCCTTCTTTGCTCCCGCGCCCTTCACCATGATCATGCCATTGCCGGTGCGTTGATGGCAGGTTGTGCCGTCCGTCGTGCCAATCTCAATAACTTTTTAGCTGCACGCCCCAGCGCCCGTCTTTTTTGGCGACAATCCAATGGCCCGGGACGGTCCGGTAAGTTGTGCCGTCGGCATTGTGGCGACTGTATATCATGTTGAAGTGGATTTTGCTTTTGAATTCCATGGAGACATCGCAGGTATCAAGGGTGCTGTGGTCCCATCCTTCTCGTTCGCGCATGGCGTCGAAGTTTATTTCTTCGCGCTCGTTGGTTAGCTGGAGCGTGCCGTTGCTGCCGATGTATACATTTGGGTACTGTATGAATTCTTGGAGCGCGTCGTTATCGGCCTTGTTGAAGGCGGCGAAGTAATTTTCCATGCATTCGCGGGCTTCGCGCACGTCCTGGCTTTCTTGGCCTTGCATTAAGCCGAGATTACCCATATGGACCCGTCGGCGACCGGAGCCAATGAGATTG
>JAPYPO010000631.1 GCA_029937645.1 Candidatus Hydrogenedentota bacterium | reverse complement strand
GCAATGAGGAATCCGCCCGCTGGCACGGCGTAGAAGGCATGGCCGACTTCGAAGGCATCCGTGCCGATGGTCCGCGCCCAAACTTCCTCGCCCGACGCGTCCACCGCGAACAGATACAAGTCTTCTTCCCCTGCGCCGTATGACCTTGTTTGAGCCAGGATCGCGTGGCCACCCCCGTTCATGGCGGCTAGGCCCCGAGGCGAATCCCATGCATCTCCGCCAAACTGAGACCGCCATCGGATCGCACCCGACGTGCCGACGGCCGCTACGACAATGTCCTCGCTCGCGTCGTGTCCGTTCCATGCGCGAATCTGTTTGTCTTCGGTAATCAGACCCGCCGTCATGAGGGTCTCTCCCTCCCCGGCCACTGCGAAAATCGAGTCGGGATTGGCATAACCGCCAAGGTCTACCGCTACCTTCTCGGCAACCCGTACCGCATCCTCGACGATTTCGATTCGCATCAACAGGGGTTTCGTCGCGTTAAGGTTTAGATCGCCCTCCACACCGGCGAGCAGTAGGCCTTCGGGCGACACCGTCCCCGCAGCCACGCTGTTGATGTATTGGTCGCCCGCTCCGCCGACGCGTGCCTCATGCAAAATTTCCCCGGCACTGTCGGTGAGTACCGTGTAGACATCCATGCCATCGGCTCCGTTGAACGCGCGGGCGACAATCAGGATTTTTCCGCCGTCCCCCAGCGGGAGCGCGCCCACCGGCGCATCCGTCCCCGAACCACCATAGGTCTGCGACCACTCTTCCTCGCCATTCCCATCAGTCTTTACGACGAAGATATCGCCGCTATAGTCTTTGAACGAGGAGGTCTGCGCGGAGAGGAGATAGCCGCCGTCCGGCGTGGGGCGCACGCGCGCCGCAAGCTCCTTCTCAGGGCCGCCAAAAACACGCCGCCAGACTTCTTCCCCCGTCGGCGTGAGCTTGGCGAGGTACACATCCTTATCCCCGCGCTCTCCATGCGTGACAACTCCGGCGACCACATAACCACCACCATGCGCCGCGCAAACGGCCGCGGCCCAATCCGCCCGATCCTGTTCCACCTCAGACACCCACGCCGATTCCTCTACCTGTCGCACGAAATCCTTTGACGCCGTCAGCAACTCCTCGTACTTTGCGGCGGCATCTGGGAGATTACCGGATTCGAGCGCGGCGGCGGCGGATTCTTTTTTTCCGGACAAACCCTCAAGCCCGTCGCTGAAAAGAAGGGTCGCTTTTTCGGATTCGATTGCAAGCGCATCGAGTTGGGCGCGATCCGCCGCTATCTGCTGGCGCAATGCTTCCGGGTCTACCTTTTCGGAGCAGCCAGCCGCGAGCAGTCCGAGGCCGGCTAGTAACGCTGCGATAGTGGACACGCGAAAACAATAACGCATGATAAAATCCTCCGACAGGAAAGTGTCCTCAGAGAACACTCTATCAGAAAACCGGGTAGATATCCGGAAAACTCCCGGATGTTATGGGGCTTCCAAAATTTCAATCGTTCGAACAGCGATGTGCATGGTGTGGAGCTAAGCAGACTCAACTTGCTATTCTTCCCCCGTTTCCCCGCAGCGTTCTTTTTGAGAGGATTTCCCAGACCCATGGCAGCAGACCATTTTCTCGACGACGACCATGCCCGTCAGATTCAATCGGAGTACGGCACCCCGGTATACGTCTACAGCGAGCAGGCCCTTGAAGATTCGGCGAACGCGCTGCTGGCTTTCCCAGCGCCGTTCGGGTTCACGGCGCGCTTCGCCATGAAAGCCTTACCCACTGCGGCCGTACTCCGCGTCTTTGATCGCTGCGGCCTCCACATCGACGCAAGCAGTGCCTACGAAGTCCGGCGCGCGCTGAACGCAGGCGTTGCGCCGGAACGCATCCAATTAACGGCGCAACAATTGCCCGGAAGCCAAGAAGCTTTCGAGGACATTCAGGGTCGCGGCGTACTTTTCAACGCGTGTTCGCTCCACCAGTTACGGACCTTCGGCGCCTACTTCCCAGGGCGCGAGGTGTCCGTGCGGATTAACCCCGGCATGGGTTCGGGCCACAACAACCGAACGAATGTTGGTGGGCCCGCATCCAGCTTCGGCATCTGGCACGAGCATCTCGATGAGGTGGTTGCCATTCAACGAGAATACGACCTGCGTCTAACAGGGATGCACACACATATCGGTTCCGGAGGCGATCCCGAATTGTGGAAACGCTGCGCGCGCATGTCCCTTGCTATCGCGGCAAAACTTCCGGATGTAACGCGGCTCAGCCTGGGCGGCGGATTCAAAGTGGGCCGTATGCCGGGGGAACCGTCAGCGAACCTTCAAGAAATCGGACAGGCGATAGAGGCGGACGTACGGGAATTTGCCAAGAAACACGGCCGCGAATTGCATATCG
>JAPYPO010000073.1 GCA_029937645.1 Candidatus Hydrogenedentota bacterium | reverse complement strand
GCTCCTCACTGACGTACTCCGGATCGCTCCAACGCGCCAACTCGTCGTTCATCGCCCCCCAAGCGTCGTCCACGCGCTTAGGGGAGGTGACAGCATAGAACGTGATCGGGCCGGTATGGACAAGCGAGTAGTAGGAAATTCCGGCTGAGTCGGCCAGACCCGATTCGACCAAAGCCTCCTGAAAAGACGAGTCACGCTGGCCCACTGTCGTTGACCAGAGGTCTGCGGCAAGCGCCGCCTTCGGGTCTCGCAGAACGCCCGGGCCATGCCAGGACACCCGAAGCTCGGCAGTCGTCACATCTTTAGTGACTGCGATGCGGCGGCGTTCCGGAACGGGCGGGTGTTCGGGAATATTAAAGGTAGCGTCTTGGCGGACCCCGTTCTCCCAGTCGCCGAAAAGCACTTCCGCCATCTCCATGGCCTCGCCGCCAGAAACGTCACCACCGAGGATAAGCGCGCTATTTTCGGGAAGGTAGTAGCGCGCCTGTAGCTCTTCCATCTGCGCAACCGTCGCGGATTCGATAACGGCCCGGGTCCCCAGCGTATTCTTTCGGCTGAAATACTTCCACCACAGTTGCTTGTCGATTTCGCGGTCGAAGAGGAATCGAGGGTCGGCCTCGTAGCGGTCGAATTCCGACAGAATCACCTTCTTCTCCGCAAGGAACTCATCCTCGAGAAAGAGGGGAAAGCGAATCGCGTCACGCAGCAGCGAGAGCGCCTCGGCCAAGCGGTCGCGGTGAACCGTCAAAAAATAATGCACACACTCCTGGCCCGTCGATCCGTTCCACCGAGCGCCAAGCTCCTGGAAGCGCTCCATGAGTTTGGGCTGGCTAGGAAACCCGGCATTCGCCTTGAAGAACATGTGCTCATAGAGATGGCTCAAGCCATTGAAATCGTCCGTTTCAATACAGGCGCCGGCCTTGATTGCGATTTCACAGGTAACGAGAGGCAACTCACGGTTCTCGGCCAAGATTACCGTAAGCCCGTTCGAGAGCGACGCTGAGGAAACACCATATCGATGAGGGGTCAAGTGGTTTTTTCCTGCTGTAGGTTTGGTTTAAGAGCAGTTTAAGTAATTTCCAGGGGCATCAAAAAGTTTTGCCCAATTATTGCTAATACGTTGGGGTTCCGTTCCGCCATTAGCGCTTCAAAGACCGTAGCGGGAACGTACCCATTTAGCCCGCAGGAGAGTCTTGGCAGTGTACGCTGAAAGCGTTAAATTCCTCAGCCCAGGGTTCGCAAAGCGTACCCTGGGTCAAGGAAATCCAAGATATTTACCCTGAAAGGGTTCAACCTTACTGTGTAACCCTTTCAGGGTAAATAATTTGGGATGCATACTTAACCCAGGGTGGCGCGCTTCGCGCTGACCCTGGGCTGAGGAATTTAACGCTTTCAGCGTAAACCGCCTGTGCAGATCCCCGCCGACTATCTTCCCGAATAGGGTTGCGGGCACGCCGCGCTGGGCTAGACGAGTATACCTTTTAAACCCTCCTTTGGAAGGGCTCCATAGAAATTCCCCTTTCTTGCTCAGACTACTGAGTCAGGCAAAAAAGGGGAACGTAAGTCAATCGAATTCTAGCCAGCCTGTTGAAGGCGTGGCCGACAATGTATTACAAGTTCATGGCATTACAAGTTCATGATGGCTTCGACATCTTTGGATAGTTTTGGCGGCTTGGACATCAAGGAAATTCCAAAGAAAAGCGTTAGAGAGAGAATGAGAGTAACGGCGCTGCCGTGAATACCATGCGGGATCTGGATGGACAAGAGTTCGATAGCGACGTTTAGACCTACACTCGTGAAAATAGCCACATTCGCGGCCGTAGCCGTGGCTCGTTTCCAGTTGAAGCCGATAGCGACCGTGGGCACGAGCGCGCCGGCAAAGGTTCCCCAGCCGAAGGTGCCTAGAAGCGTGAGGAAATCCTGCGGAGAATAGAGCCCGAAAAGCGCTGCCACAATTGCGATACCGAGCGTCGCGGCGCGAGCCCAAAAAAGCTCATGATTCAGCGATCGTCCCAACACGGCCTTCGGGATATCGTGGATAATGGCAGCGGCGCCAACATTCAGGAAACTGTCCGCGGTTGACATGATTGCCGCGAAGAGTCCAGCGAATACCACGCCGGCCAGAACCGGGTGGGCATAATGTTGCAGGAATACGTGTGCCGCTTGATCCGCTTGGTCGAGCGGGGTCTCGATCCCGCCCACCACGAGGGCGCGCATGGCCAAGCCAATCGCCATCCACAACAGATAGGCGAACATCGCCGAGATGACACTCAGAGCGAGAATGTGCTTAAAATCGTGGATTCGCCGCGTCATCATCAGCTTCGTAATGATATGAGGTTGTCCGCAGGCCCCCATCGTGGATAGAAAGAAATGCGACAAGCAGCCGAGGATTCCCAAGGTACCCCAGGGTCCGATGGACTCCGGGTCATCGGCCAACATGTAAGTGACCGCCCCCCCGATACCGCCATCCACCGCTTGAACGGCGGCGAATAGGACGAGGATTCCCGCCACGACCATAACAATGCCCTGGACCAAATCCGTGTATACGCCCGCAATGATTCCACCCGTGACGGAATAGAAAACGAGAACCGCGCAGGATACGGCCATCGCAGTCGGGAGGTTAATCTCAGGAAGACTTTCTATGCTATTAACAATTCCCCGAAATACGACGGCCATCGCCAAGATTTGTGCGGCAAGATAGCCTACCACGCCGAAAAGAATGGCTAACGCGGTAAGCAAACGGGTGAGTTCACTGTTGTAACGCGCGGCTATCGCGTCGGGCAACGAGACTGTTTCGAAGACTTCAGAGAACATACGAATTCGCTTGCCCACGACGAAAAAGGAGAGGCAGGCGGCCATCGTTCCTCCGATAATCATCCAGAATGAAGTGACCCCCCAACCGTAGACCAAGCCGGGGCCACCGACAAAACCGACGCCACTCAATAGGCTGGAAAACATGGCCATTGCGGTGACCATGATGCCCAGGTCGCGGCCCGCCATGAAGAAATCCGTCGTGGACTTCGTGCGCCGGATCGCCCAGATGCCCACACCAATACACAGGGCAAAATACAGCCCGATGGATAGTAAGGCGATTTGATTACGATAAGATTCGAAATCCATTAGTGGTCCTCGGAGGTAGCGTGTCGGCGGTTTGCGAGAATTTCTTCGAATCGGTGTTGGTCTTCGTCCGTAAAGTGCCAGCTATCGAATATTTTATAATAGACAATCACGAAATAAAGCGGGAAAGGCCAGATGCCAAAAATCATCAACGCCAACGGTCTCGGAAGGGAAAGGAACGTGGAGTGGTCACCGTTCATGAAGGCTCGATAGAAGAATATCAGCGCCGTGATGATGCCCATAAAAAGGACGCAGCCCACGATAAGGGGTATCTTAGCTGGCCCGATGTTTCCGTCGCGGGATGTACCAAACGCGAGCAGTCCCGTCCAGAACAGGACAAAACCCAGGCCGAGAGCCCAACCGACCCAAATGGTCTTCTCATGCCGCACGGCACCCGATCCCGCTTTATCCATCTTGGGGAAATCTGGGTGTTGGTAGCCGTGGCTCATGCTTTGGTTAACCGTGGTGCCATCTTCTTGCACCACATCCCCCCAGGGAACCTCAGGCGTTATGAATGCGATGCCGTAGATCGTACACAACGCCAACAGCGTCGCAAAAATATACCAATGGATAAAATGGGTATTCATAAACTTGGTACCCCTCGAAATCTGCCCAACGCCCATCGCGTCAAGCAATTCAGCGAAACTGAGAACGCCCTTTCCCCAGACATCCTTGGCAAAAAAATGATTATTCTGGATAAACCCGTTTCCGGATACGTGGCGCGGAGTGTAGCACATCGAGGCCCCGCAGGATCAATTGGAACCGCTTTCCTCAGATCCCTTCTCGCGAGTTCACCGTCCGATAGATGTGCGCTATCACAATACCGGCAATGAACCCGCCAATATGGGTAAAAAAAGCGATATGAGATTCTCCGTTCGCCAATTCAATCACAACACCCGGAACAAGCTGAAAGGCGAACCAAAACCCGATATACCACCGCGCGGGGATGTCGATCAGGTGGTACGCGGCGAAGGTCCTAATTCGCGCGCTTGGGTGTAGTAGATAGTACGCCCCAAGAATTCCGGATATTGCGCCACTCGCTCCTATACAGGGTATAACCGAATCAGGATTTACGGCGACATGCGCAAATCCGGCGACCAAGCCGACAAAAAGGTAGAAGAATGAGAATCGAATGTGTCCGAAGCTTTCCTCGATATTGCCACCAAATATCCAGAGAAACAACATGTTTCCAAGCAAGTGCAGAACGCTACCATGAAAAAACATGTAGGTGAAAATTCCGTGGTAATTTTCGCCCGACAGCAGGTCTGCCGGAACGAGCCCGAAAGTCCCGAACACTTCAGGAGTCCGAATCGCGCCCAGTCCCAACACATTTAGGACAACGAGTGAGAATGTGACGAAGGGCGTGGTGGTACGGTGAAGATCATCACGAAGGGGCAGAATAATCGGCAGCATGATGCGGCTCCCTACAGGGCTCCGCTCGTTTATCTCTCTCAAGATCTGGATTTTCTCAAGCTTTCGCTCACGGTCCGCCGCGAACCCTGCCAAGCTGGTCGCGAGGCGATCGAGGAGAGGATTACCCTTTGCAAATATCGCGAGTTCTCGAATTTCTTTTTTGTCGACCCAGAGACCTTCGCAGTCAGAACATTTATCGATAATTATGTTGGAGTCGGCGGCGTAATTGAACTTCTTCATGCCTACGTTACAGTGCGGACAAGGCCGCACGGATTCGCTCAGGTCTCGAAGGGCTACTATCGAGCGATGCAACTCCGCAGAATCGTGGGGAATGCTCTCGTCCTTAGCAAGAATACCGTCGATGTAGGGCTTCAAATCACCGGCGTTAAACCAGATACCTTGGCACTCCGGGCATGAATCAACCTCGATACCGTCACAAGAAAGACGATCAAGTCCAATTCGGCAGACTGGGCAGTGCATCTAGGGCCGCAATTCCAATACACCGTAACCCGGAAATCTTGCATCGCTCACCGTCTTGGGACTATTAGATCTAAGGCCCCGACTCATTCCTGCGATCCGGGCTCCCCGACCGGCAACATCTTCCCTTTATCCAGATGGCGCGTGATGCTTGAGTAATGCGCGGTCCGCGGATCGTGGGTGACCATGATGACCGTCTTGCCGTGATCCTCGTTGAGTTTCTGCAGCACCGTCATGATTTCTTCCGCCGAGTGGGCATCGAGATCCCCGGTCGGCTCATCGGCGAGAATCAGATCGGGGTCGCCCACGAGCGCCCGTGCAATCGCGACACGCTGTTCCTGCCCGCCGGAAAGCTGGCGCGGGTAGTGCGTCATGCGGTCCGTCAGGCCGACGATTCTGAGGACCGTCTCGACATGCTCACGCCGTTCCTTCTTATTCAGCGAAGTGAGCAGCAGCGGCATCTCCACATTTTCCTGGGCCGTCAACACCGGAATGAGATTGAAAGACTGGAAGACAAACCCAACATGGTGATTACGCCACGTCGAAAGCTGGGATTCAGACAGGTCTGCAATCGGGTCGCCGAGCACTTCAAGCTCACCCGATGTGGGGCGGTCTATTCCCGCGACAATGTGCAGCAGCGTAGATTTCCCAGAGCCCGAGGGCCCCATGAGGGCCACAAATTCCCCCTTGTAAATGTCAATATCAATCTTATCCAAGGCCACGACATCCTCTCCGCCGTGTGGGAAAATCTTACTGAGATTCCTGGCCGCTACAACCTTTTCCTTTGGCGACTCGCTCACAGAGTATCTCCTACCGTATCGGGTTATCGCGTGGGTTCCGCGGCGATGGTCATCCCGTCCGTCATCTCGACCGAGGGGGATACTACAACATATTCATCCCCAAGAAGTCCGTCCGTAATTTCGACGCCAAGGGAACCTTCACGGCCGGTGGTGACGCTACGCAGCGTAGCCCGGCCATCAAACGCGATATACACCGCCGGACCCTTCGGGCCCAAAATGACGGCCTCCCGGGGAACCCACCAACGGGCGACTTCCTCCGCACCTTCGGGTTCAGCCACCGGTTCCTCGTCCAAGAACGTCACGCGGACGCTCACTTCAGGCCGCACAAAAAGTGGGGGGGCTACTATCCTGACTTTCACCTGGACCGTCGCTTTCTGGCGGTCTGCTCGAGGCGCAATTTCATCCACAATCCCGCGGATAATCTCCTTCGGATACGCGTCTACCCGGATGGCGCAGTTCTGATCCATTTTTACCCGGGGGAGGTCGTCTTCATTGATATCGAGTTCCACCTGCAGGTCTGTCAAATCCGCCATCGAAACCACCGAACTCCGGGCACCACTTGTTCCACCAAAATTGCTATTCGTGACCATCTCACCTTTTTTCGCTACCTTCTCCAATATGGTGCCGGTGATGGGGGCCGTGATAACCGTGTGTCCTAATTGTAGATTGGCATACTCGCGGTTTGCCTGCGCTTCCTGAAGCTGCGCCTCCGCCATCTGAATCTCTTCGACCCGAGGGCCCAATTCAGCCAGGCGATAGACTTCCCGCAGGGCACGCAGGTTTTGGTCCGCGACGCGCCGGCTTGCCTTAGCCAGATCCAACTCCTGCGAAGACGCAATGCCCTGTTCCGTGAGGCTTACGATACGCGCCTCATCCTTGCGCGCCTGCACCGCCGTCGCATCCGCCGAAGCGGCCTCCGCCTGAGCGCGGGCGATTTCCTCAGGCCGGGATCCTGCGCGCAACTGATCCAGCTGAGCCTGGGCATTCGCGACACGGGCGTCTGCCAAGCCCAGTTGAGCGACGTACTCCTCGTCTTCAATCGTGATGATCGTATCGCCCGCCTGCACAATATCCCCGCGTTCGATGAAAATTTCCTTCACCCGCCCGACAATCTTCGTGCTGATGTCGTAAACATCTCGGGCCACGATATAGCCCGCCGCTGTGAGTACCACGTTTCCTCCCGCAACGGCCCCGCCCGTGGTTTCACGAGTCGGCTGTACGACCCGCACCACCGGCGACGTCCCGAGCTTCGTGTAGGCATAATACCCACCCCCGCCGAAGAGCGCTGCAAGCACAAGCAGCGTAAGATAGCGCCCGGCTCGGCCACCCGATTGCCTGCGGCGGGATTTGTCAATACTCAAGTTTGATAGATCGCTATCCAGGCTTGTTTCCGACATCATCCCAGCTCTACACCTTGCTCAAGCAATCGATAATGGGCCTCCGTGCCGCCGATACCGCAGGCAGAAGGCCCCCAACTACCCCCATCACTACCGCAAATCCCAACGCGATTGTCATGAGGCGCGGCGTCACCGCAAATTGAAAGACCACTTCGCTAAAGGTCTGAAAGTTCGTCGTGCCCGTTGTAACCCAGTTCATCGGGAGCGACACAAGACACCCGAAGATCCCGCCGATCAATGCGAGAAGAACGGATTCAAAGACAAAGCACAGCACAATCGAAAAGGGCGTGTAGCCTAGAACGCGCAACGTGCCGATTTCCTTAGCCCGGCTCGCCACATTGCCATACATCGTATTCATTCCAGCGAAACACGCGCCGATGGCCATAACCGTGGCGAGAAAGGTTCCAAATAATTTCAAGGGCCTTGAGGTCTCGGTCTGTTCACTGTAATACTGGACCTCCGTCTTCACCTCCAGTTTCAAACGGGGATCCTCGTCTATCGTACGCGCCAGCGCCGCCGCCGCTGCTGGGTCAGTGGCGCGGGCCACCACCGTGCTGTAGCCTCCCCTGCGGTCGAATTCTTGCTGCAGTTCCTCGTAGTCGCACCATACCTCTGAGTCGTAGGCCGTTCCGGCCCCGTCAAACAGACCGACCACCGTCCACGTACCGCCACCGAATATAGGCGTATCACCCAGCCGGAACCCTTGAAAGCGTTTCGAGACCAGGCGTGACGCGATGACCTCACGAAGCCCCGGCTCGTACATGCGCCCTTCGACGATCCGAACCTGCGGCCGCAGTTCCAGCGTCTTCAAGTCGATGCCCCGCACCTGAAGATTCGACTTCCCGCCATCCGGCAGCTTCGGCTTGTTGACCACAACGAGAACTTCCGGCGCCACAATGGGCTCGCCATCCGCGCCCGTGGCAATTCCTTTTAGCGTGCGAATGATTTGATACCGGTCAATAGAGACACTGCTCTGCATCTCCGATTGGACGCCCGGCCTCATGATGAGAAGATTCAGCGGGTCGCCCGTCGTGACGAACGCCCGATCAAGCCCTTGTGCCAGCGCCATCACAATCACGAACACCGCCACGACAAGCCCAAACGTCACCGCCGTGATAAGGGTGCCGGTCCACCGCGTCCTCAGATAGCGGAGGTTATACTGCAACGGAATGATCACTGCTTACTCCAAGCGCCTCATGTTACTCCAAGCGCCTCATGGCTTCATTAATACTCATACCCGATGCCTGAACCGCCGGGAACAGCGCTGATACCAGCCCTATCATGATGCCAATGCCGAGGGCGGCAGCCAGCACGACAGGCCCTGGATCGATTTTCTCTACAAACCCGCCGGTGGCCCTAGCGACATCGGTCGACGCCAGCGCCAGAGACAAGCCACACGCGACCACGGAGCCCATGAGCGATACGGTCGCCGCCTCCCCGAGAACCAAGCCTAGAACGACCCGGCGCGGATAGCCAATGGCCTTGAGAATGGCGACTTCGCGCAACCGTTCGCGAATGGTCATGGCCATCGTACTGCCCGCGACCAACAGCATCGTAAACACAACCACAATCGAGATTGACCCAATCAGCAATTGAACATTACCCAGCATCGACACAAACGTGAGCTGAAAGGCCGATTCTGTCTCCGACTTCGTCTCGTAGGCCGTGTTGCGAAATTGAGAATCGACTGCATCAATAATCCCCGGCACAGCCTCCGCGCTGTCAGCCATCAGCCAGTACGTCCCCACCATCCCCCAATCCGACATGGATTCCTCGAGATAATCATGGCGAAAGTAAAAGGCGCTGTCGTTCGATTCATGCGCGTACGAGCCCACAATTCGAAACTCAAGATCGACCGGAAAGATGGCCCCCAGCAGCGTAATCCTATCTCCGACGGACCACCCGAATTTTTCCATGAGCGCGTCCCCGACAATCGCCGCAATACGTTCCTTCATGAACGCGTCTTCGGCGCCATCCGAAAACTCAAACTCGGGGAACATATCAAAAAACTGCTCATGGCCAACCGAAAAGTTCGCAAAGAAATTCTTGGGCTCGATGTATTGTCCCCCGAACCACTGCATCGGCATCGCCGCCTTGACGTGGGGGACCTTTTCCAACTTCGCCTGGTAGGAAATCGGCAGCATTTGCGTCAGGCCGACGGAATGCCGCACCGCAATACGCAAGGCCGATTCTTCCGTCTCGCGCGGGTTCAGCAACGTGCTTAGAACGGTCTGAAGCGTAATCAGAAGAAATAAAGAGAAGCCCACGCTGAGCACGGTGAGCGCGGTACGGCGTTTGTTACGGAGCGCGTTCTTGCGGATGAAGGTGTGGTATGTCAATGCGGAATCCCTTGCGCCAATCGGAGGGCCAATGGCAGAGCCGTCGACCGATACCTTATCATATTCCGTGAAGAAGCAACTCGTTTCGAGATTAAAGCTATTGGGGGCCGACAGTCCTCAGTAGGGCGGTGGAGAAGTCGCATTGGGAATGGCGCACGAGCAGGCAAGAAAACGGTTTCAGCCTTTCAGTGGCATGGTCGAACATCGAAACCGACACAGGGCATCGCACAAATCACTCCGGCTACCGGGCTACCCTCCAGCTTTAAGCAACTTCGAGCCGGCCCGTTGAGCGCCTGCTGCGTCGCCTTGCTGCGAGTACATCTTATGCGCCTGTTGAAACCGGTCCAGAGATAAACGGGGCAGTTGAAACTCCAACTCTCGGTCACCCTGGGCCTCAAAATCCTTCGCAGCGCTCCCTAGAAATTCGTGTGCTTTCGCTTGATCGGCCGTCAGAATAGAAAACCCGATGCGCACCTTCAGCGCGGCAGCTAGCGGCAAGAACCCTGCCTTGTTAATCGACTGCAATTGGAGATAAAGAGACTCCATCGTGGGTTCAACGATTTCCTTTTGAGTGAGCGCGCCTTCCGAAAGCGCGAGCACCTTCGCTTCAACGTCTCGCAGGTATTCGAGAAGAGCAGCGTCGATCGATCGCGATGTGTTCCGCTTAATTGGCGCAGGCGTATCCAATTTCTTGTGCTTGCGCAAGGCCGATCGAAAGCCCTGTTCATCCTTTTCAAGTGAGGTTTGCGCGCGACCGCAGATCACCTGTATGGCGCGACCCGCCAACGTACAGAAAGTTTCCGACACGCGAGGGTTTAATACAGCGCGCAACAGAAGCGACTCCACGACACGCACAAGATTTTCTACACCACTCCGCGCATCCGGTCCTGCAAACATACAATCAAACGCTTCGCTACAGTAACCCCCAATCAAATTCGGCCCGAGGTGCTTGCCTTCGACCTGAGCCGAATCGATCTCTTTGCCGATGTGAATCAGGATGAATTGAGCCGCAAGGTCGTACGCACGGTAAACCCGCAAACGCGTTTCCTTGCCAGCCTTGTTCTTGAGGCCCGGCAGCATCTCTTCTATTTGAGAGGCTGCCGGGTAGAATCCGATTTGCGACGCGGCGGCTCGTATCTGCTCCACGAGTTCGTTACTTGTGTCGTCGTCGATTTCGTCCGGCGTCACAAGCCGCCTGATAAGAGACGAAAAATTGATAGAGGTGGTTTCGGGCTTACGGGGCGGACGGGGTGGCTCGACAGTGGCATCCTCTTCCACCGGCGGAGGCGTCAAAAACTGTGTCATCTTGCGAAATACGCTCAACGGACGATACTCCTCAAATCGAATTGAATCGGTTCGTCAATACTTAGCATATTCGCGGAACTCTGCGCAGCCCCCACACGCCCACTCCGAGAACGTTATCTGAATTATATCTTGAAACCTGATCAAAATGGGAACCCTTCGCAAGGTCAGAAAAATGCGCCGGACCTTTAGCGGCTCTTTGTCACCCGAGAACCTGGCTGGATCGCCGATTACCTCGAAAGAACTGGGAGAATTATCGCCGTGGGGCGCGAGGAATCATGGTGGATCGTATTATTCGCGATTCGCGGCGGAATCTGATTCTCGCCCGGGGCTTCGCCTGTATTCGGGTTGACGGCGAAGCGGGGGCTGTTGGTGGACGCAAGGTGCACCGCAAGGCGGTGCCCCTTCTCGATCGTGATAGCGGAATGCCACAGGTCGATATTCATGCGCTCGATTTTGCCCGGAGTCATCATCTTTACCATCTCCGGACGCCGCCCCTTCCTAAACCGGGTCTGAAGCGCCGTGTCGAGGACCAGCGCCTCATACCCATCCGGGTACACATCGACCAGCTTGACCATAAAGTCTGTATCCGGCCCATCCGTCGAAGCGAACAGATCCAAATCAATCTTACCGGCCAACACCAAGTCCGCTTCCAACGGCTTTGTCTGATACCGAAGATAATCCGACCGCTCCCCGACGTCACGTTGATCCATGGGGCCAATAGGAAGGCGAAGATTTAGACCACCGTAAGTCTTCACCGGGTTCGCCGGGTCGACGCGGTAGCTCGTCGAAGAACGCGTGATCACCGGGGCATCGGCGCTAAGGCCGCCGCCTTCATGCAGGTAAAAGCGTACGCGCCGCGAACCATTCGGAGGCCAGGCATCCGCCGTTCTCCACCCGTTCTTGCTCGACGCATTTCCCTTGCGCGCCGACGCCATCATGTAATACTTCACCGGCGGCTCATCCATGATGCCGTTCTCCACGCCCTTCAGCCAGTAATCGAAAAAGCGCATTTCCTCATCCGTCGCCACGGCGGAGTCCGGATACGCAATATCGCCCTGAAGCTGTCCATGGCCGATCGGTCCCATCATCAGCTTCTGATTGCCGAGCGCCCCCTCACGGCCCCAGTTCTGGAGATATTGAAAGTTCGTCACATTGCCATGCACAAAAAGGTCATACCAACCGCCCGCATTGTAAATGGGTATATCGACACGGTGCCGGTGGAAAATAAAATCCGTACTCTTCCAGCGCTCATCCAAGACGACCCGCTTCCGATACCGGGCGATCTCCGCTTCCTCAATGCCTTGACCTCGCATCCAGCCCCCCGTATCAGCTTCCTTAAAGATACCGCCAATGAATCGCCCCTCATAAAAGAGGCTCTGCGGCGCGATACGCACATAGGCGCACACGAGGTTCGGCGGATTCGTCGAGGCCGCAAGATTCGCCGCAATCCCCATTGCAGAAGCCCCCGTCATCCCCACTTTGCCGTTCGACCACGGCTGGCTCGCCGCCCAGGCCACCGTGTCATACCCGTCATGCAACTCATTTTCATGCGGTCGATACTCCCCTTCCGAGGCGAAGCGGCCGCGTTGATCCTGTATGACGTAGGCGTACCCTTCCTTCGTATAGCGATCTCCGCTCGCACCGCGCCCGCCACGTCCGGCCTTATTGTAGGGCGTGCGCATAAGAACCACAGGCCACGGCCCGTCCCCCTTCGGCAAGTAGACGCTCATAGCCAGTTTCACCCCATCTCGCATGGGCGCCAAATACTCCGTCGGGCTACTCGGAGCATTCTCCTGTGCTGGCACGCCAAACGGCAGCGACAGAAACACCCCTAAAGCAAAAAACGGCACGAACCAGACACGATTACGTTTCATGGTTATATCTCCTTATTCACCCCGACGCGACGGCTACTCTACAACCTTTTGGAGCCACACACAATCGCCGCGTGGCTACGGATCTGCCCCAGCGCCCAAAAGGCTGGATCAATTACGCCATTCGTACTACTATGGGTAGCGTTTCAACGAAACCAACTCGGAGGATCCACCCATGCTAAACGAAATCGAAGGCGCCGTCCTTGAGTACGAAAACGGCACCATGACCCGGCGTCAACTTGTTGGCCGCCTTGCCGCCCTGACACTTGCGCTGTCCGCCACAGGAACGAAGGCCACTGCTCAAACTCAGAGCACCTTCCGGGCAAACGGAATTAACCATGTCGCCCTGAACACCCCTGATATCGCCGTGTCACGGGACTTTTACGTGAAGCACCTGGGAATGAAAGTCTCGCGCGAAGGCGAGTCCAACTGTTTCCTTACCTGCGACGATAACTTCCTTGCCTTGTTCCGATCCGAGAACGCCGGGCTTAACCACTATTGCTTCTCCATAGACGACTATGACGTGGCCAAGGCGGAGAAAACGCTCAACGCAGAAAACTTGAACCCGCGCCGAGAAGGTAACCGTATCTACTTCAAGGACCCCCATGGCATAACCGTCCAACTTGCCGCCGGCGAACACAGCCCCTGATCCGCAATCCTCTAGAA
>JAPYPO010000072.1:12114-13427 GCA_029937645.1 Candidatus Hydrogenedentota bacterium | reverse complement strand
GTACCATGTACCGTACTACAAACCAAAAAAACCATAAGGAACTCCCAACGCAATGAATTCGTATTACGCCGTACTGGTTGTATTCCTCGTCTCCCTTGCCGTCGGCTGCGCCTCGGTCGACACCGACCCGGGAGCGCCTCCGAACAATGAAGAGGCGCAACAGTCTACGGAGGGTTTAGACGGACGCGGCCTGTACAGGGCGTTCTGCGTCAACTGTCACGGCCCCCGAGGCCAAGGCTCTGAGATGGGAAAGGAGCTGACTGACGATCAGGCGAATGGCCTGACGGACGACGAGATCATCGAAACAATTACAAAGGGCCGCTTCGACAAAGGGATGATGAAGTTTGGCGACAGTCTGACTCCGGCCGAAATTGTGATGGCTGCCGAGTATGTGCGTCAATTGCAGGGCCGAAACGCCCAACGCCTGGCCCGGCGCGGAGCCTCGTCGAAGGCTCGGCCCTCAGCCAAAGCGCCTCATGCGGACGCTGTGGCCGCCGGCAAAGCTTTGTTCGATGGCAAAGCCGGGTGTTTGTTATGCCATAGCGTGGCGGCGGAAGGGGGAACCATGGGCCCCGAGTTGGATGGAGTGGCAGGCAGGCTTGACGCGGACGGCCTGCGAGCCGCGCTCGAAAACCCGTCAGCTAGCATCGCCGAGGGATACCAGATAAAGAAGGCCGTAACAAAGGATGGCCGTATCGCGGAGGGCCGCGTACGCAACGAGACGGACGCGACGATCCAGATATTGAGCGCATCCGGCACGACCTGGGTGACGTACTTCAAGGCCCGGCTGAAATCGCTTGAGGCCACGCCGGAATCCCAAATGCCGGCGCTTGTGTTTACACGACTTTCAAAGGCAGAACAAAAATCGCTTCTGGATTATCTTTCGACGCTCCAGTGAAGAACCGAAATATTTTGGCCAGAGGAGCTGGTGAAAAACCAAGAGTTGTCGCCAAGTGAATTTAGAACCACGAATGGACTCTAATAAACACTAATGATTCTTTGGTATTGGTGTTAATTCGTGGTTCGAGCATTACTTTTCACAGGCTCCCCAGAACCTACTCGTCCTTTTTCACCGGCTTCTGAAAAATAAAAAGATGCTGGGATGGCAGGAACTCGTGAATCTTCACCAGATCGAAGCCGGCGGGAATCCACTCGGATTTCACTTGCTCGACCGACATGCGGTGGTCAATCTTGATATGCTTTCCCGTCTCGCCCAACAGTCGGTACTCCAGCAGCGCCACCTTGCCACCCGGCTTTAGCGCGTCGAGCATGCTGGCAAGCATCGTGCCGGGATCCTCGAATTCGTGGTATAC
>JAPYPO010000072.1:0-12104 GCA_029937645.1 Candidatus Hydrogenedentota bacterium | reverse complement strand
ACATCGGCGAGGATCATCCAGTCGATTTCGCCCTTCGGCAGCCTCGTGTCCGCGACCGATCCGTAGACCGGTATAACGCTGACTCCGTCTTCGTCAGATAGGGCGCTCATCATAAACAACATTTCCGGTTGGATGTCCACACCATAGACCCGGCCCGTTTCGCCCACAATCTTCGCCATCTTCCGCGCGTACCAGCCGGTGCCGCAGCCGATGTCCGCCGCGAAATCGCCTGCTTTCAGCCCCATCGCTTTGAGAACCTCGTACGGCCGTTCCTCTTCCTCCCGCTCCTCGCGTTCGAGCCATTGCCAGCCGCGGTAACTCATCACCTGCGCCGGCGTTCGTGTCGTCTCAACCGTTTCGGTTTGTTCTTGCGCGGCTGAGGGCAAGGCGACCAAGGCCAACACACCGATGAGGAAGCCAAGGACGAGGGCTTCTGAGCGGGCGCTGTAGCAATTGAAATTCATGAGGCTTTCTCCGGTCAACCGTGTGATGGGGTTCCTGAAATAAAAATTGATACTACAAAGCGAACGCGGCGAATACAAGTGGTCGTTGCGCGAGGCCCATCTTTTCGTTCAGAATGCAGATAATCACGAACCACGGACCACCCCTATGAATCCTGAAGTCGTACTAGGTGCTATCGGCCTAATCGCCGCAGACGGGGCCATTTATTTTGCCGCCCGCCTCGCCACCTCATCCGCCAAGGCCCAGTCGATCCAAGGGTTCCCGCTGCTGTGGGCCCTAGCGCTCTGCCTAGCTGCGTTCGTGGTTCATGCGACCACGTTTATGTGGGCAGCCGTTTACATGGATGATCGCCAGGTCGCTCTAGTTCTATCCATCTTAACCGGTCTGGCCCCAGCCGTGGCTTTGTCGGCCATGCTTATCGAATCGTCTTCCCGGAACGTGACGAAGATGATCTACGGAGGCGACGCAGATTCCGTGGATCGTCCCGACATGTCCGCTGCGGCGAAGTGCCTCAAGGCCGGCGACATCGAGGGGGCCATGGGAGCCTACCAGGAAATCCTGCGTGAATATCCAGAGTTTCCCGACCCGCTGTTCGCCATGCAATCCCTACGGGTCCAACAATCGCGATTTCAAGAAGCGTCCGAAATATGCCGCGAGATTATTCGCCGGTTCCAGAGTGATGACGTCATCTGGACCAGGGCCTGCGGCTTGCTCTCGGAATTGCTGCGGGAGCAACTGGATGATGACGTAGGCGCAACGGCCATAGACAAGGCGGTGCGTGATCGCAATCCGGCGACGGAGCATGGATTTCTGAAGGGGGAAGCGGCGGCGGTCGCGGCTCCGAAACACGGCCGGAAGTCGAAGGCCCAAACCGTTCACGGTATGGAGCAGGCGCGGCGGCTCGTTAAGCGCGGGGAAGTGGACGCGGCGGTGGACTTGTACCAGCAGTGCCAGCGTGAACGGCCTTCCGATCCTAAGCCATCGCTGGAGGCCGCAACCGCACTGGAATTGGATGGACAATACCAACGAGCCGTTGATGAACTGCAACGCGCGGCGCGCGCCTTTTCCGGTGATTCGGGGATATGGTGTGAATTGGCCCTGCGCATGGCCGGTGTCTACTCGAATCATCTGGGGCGGCCTGACGCGGCGCTGGATGTACTCGCCGAGATTAAGAACCGCGCGCCCTCGCAAAAATTGGAGCAGCTTGCCGCAGAGCGAATCGCCGCGTTGAAATCGGCAACGAACTGAAGAACGGAAATCTCTACCGAGTCACCCGCATAGCGGATCATCGAAACCGGCTTCGGCGAAGGCATTTCGGCGCTCGACACAAGTCGGGCATGTCGCGCAGGGCTGGTCGCCGCCGCGATAGCAACTCCAGGTGCGCTCGAAATCGACCCCCATTTCCATGCCCATCCGAACCAGACTCGCCTTCTTATCCGCCACAAAGGGCGCGTGGATCGTGACCGCCTTGCGCCGGTTGAGGCTTAGAACATTGTTTATCCTTTCGAGGAATTCGGCCGTGCAGTCCCAATAGCCGTACTCGTCGTGCGCCTGCGCGCCGTAGTAGACATCATGGATGTCTCGGGCCTCTGCAAAGGCCGCCGCGATGGAAAGAAGCATCATGTTGCGATTGGGCACATAGGTGGGCGGTTGCGATAACGCGTCCTTGGTGACATCATCCAGATCCGGCACCGCGGCGCCCCCGTACACCAGTGTGGTTCCAGCGCTAACCAATTCCCCGATAAATTCGATAGGGGTGACCCGGTGTTCGTCTACGCCCACCCGAGCCGCCTGCCACTCCGCATCGGCCAATTCCTTGGAATGGCGCTGGCCGTAGCTAAAGCTTAGAGAAATAAGCGGCGAAGGATTTTGCGTTCGCGCCACATGGTGCAGCAGCACCGTCGAGTCCATGCCGCCGCTTAAGAGAACTACCGCGCCTGCTGTCTGATCACTCACTGAAATTGCCCTTTGTAAAACGCCTTGGTCGCGACCCGTTTCGGCCCAGGAACGAAACCGATACTATAGTACCTGCTTAACCACCCATCAAGAAATGTTGCGGATACACCAACATTTCCGAGGGCCTAAATTTTCCGTGCAGCCCCACCCGCTTCCTCCTCATGGCAGCGCAGCGCTTCGCAGTGGTAATATACGGGCTTAAGGTCCGCCTTCGTGGCGTGTGAGAACGAGCGAAAATACAATCCATGAACCGAGGAGCCACACTTGAAAGCAGTCATTTTTGCCGCGGGAAAATCGACGCGCACCTATCCGTTGACCCTGACGCGTCCGAAGCCTCTGCTGCCTATAGCGAACCGACCGATCTTGGAGCATCAGCTTGAGGCCTTAGCCGGAATCGTTGACGAAGTCGTACTTGTCGTGGGGTACCGCGCGGATATGATTCGTGAACGATTCGGCGATAGCTACAACGGCCTCACATTGAGCTATGTGGAACAGGCTGAGCAGCGCGGAACGGGCCACGCGTTGTTGCAGTGCGCCTCCCTATTGCAGGAGCCCTTCCTCGCGATGAACGGCGACGATCTCTACGCCTCCGAGGACCTCCGGAAACTTTCTGCCGTCAAGCAGGGAGCATTGGCGAAGGAGATTGACAACCCACAGCAGTTCGGCGTCTACACCGTGGATTCGGAGGGCTTTGCCCTCCAGATTATCGAAAAACCCACCGAGCCCGTGTCGAACCTGGTGAACATTGGCGTGTACAAATTCGATCCCTCCGTTTTTCAACTGCTTGAGTCGGTTGAATTGTCGCCGCGCGGCGAAATCGAGATCACGTCCGCCATTCAAACCTTGGCGGAAGCCGGCGGATTCCGCGTACTCACCATTGACGGCTACTGGGTTCCCATCGGATATGCTTGGGACCTACTCGATGCGAACGCCTTTCTCCTTGAACGATTCGAGGCGTCGGATATCCATGGCGCCGTGAGTCCGCTAGCCGACTTGAGCGGAAACATATCTATCGGAGAGGGCTCGGTTATCAAAGCCGGATCCGTCATCGAAGGACCGGTCTCGATTGGACGAAACAGCAACATCGGCCCCAACTGCTGGATACGGCCCGCGACCTCTATCGGAGATGGCTGCAAAGTGGGGCAGGGCGTCGAAGTGAAGAACTCCATTATCATGGATGGGGCAGCCGTCCCCCATCTGAGCTACGTGGGCGACAGCGTCATTGGCGTAGGTGCGAATCTGGGATGCGGCACCATAACCGCCAATTTCCGCCACGACGGAAAAAACCATAAATCCATGATTCGGGGCGAGTTGGTCGATACAGGGCGCCGAAAACTGGGTGCGATTGTGGGCGATGACGTTCACACGGGAATCAACACCTCCATTTATCCGGGCCGAAAGCTGTGGCCGGGTACATCAACGATCCCTGGCGAAATAGTACATTCAGATGTAGAAAAATAACCTATGCCCCTGATGGCAGGGAACTTAAGATCGGGTAAATTATTTACAAAACTTGACTATTCAGAGATTACTCTCTATAGTTTTAGATGGTGGGTTAAAAATGGACGCCATTTCCAGCCCATGTCGGCATCCCGTTATGCCGCGAGACCACATTCTAAATCCTGTCATATAGGGTAGGAACGTATGCAATGGACCCCTTGAATCCAGACGAACTTGTAGAAAATCTGAGGGCCGCCATCTCCGAGCAATCAAGCCGGGCGATTGAGGGGCACAACTCCATCACAGAAAAACTGGCCGAATTGCAGGGCCTATTGAGCGCGCTTACCGAGACCGAAGCGGCCGAACGCGCGACCTGCCACTCCCTCGCAGGGATTTCCCAAGAACAATTGAAGATGCTCGAAGAGAACATGCCCGAGCCCATCTCTCAGGAAGACATGCACCGCCTCGCAAACGCTGACAAACGGTTGCTGGAGAAAGATGAGAAGATTGCAGCAACCACGGCGCGCATTGCCGATCTCGAAAGCTCCGCCGCAGAGAAAGATGAGACGGTGACCGCCTTGCGATCTCGCGTTTCCGGCTTGGAGCAGGAGGCCGAAGGGCTGAAAGCGGCCACGCAGGCGGCACGCCATCGCACCGAACAACTCGAAAAAAGCGCAGCCGAAACTTCTGAAACCAGCGACGCGGCCCTGCTTCGCGCAACCGAGCTTGAAAAGACCCTCGGCGAAAAAGCCGATGCGACGGAGGCAGCGCGCGGTCGGGTGGTCCAACTGGAAAAAGAGATTCAATCGCTGCGCGGTCAAGTCGATTCCGCTGCGGACGACGGAGAGTTCGAAGCGGCGAAACAGCGCGTCGAAGCCCTGGAATCTGAAATTGGGGTCTTGCGCGACGAAGCGGCCCAGCTAAAACAGGGGTTGGAAAGCGCAGGCGCTACAGAAGAAGAAATCGAACAGTCCAGAAAGCTCCTTCAGATCGAGAAGGAAAGGGCCGATGGCCTTCAGTCGATGCTGGACGAGGAGCGTGGCGACAGTACAAAATCGATGTTGGCGCAGCAGCTTTCCGAAGCGCTTCGGTTAGGCGAAGAGGCACAGGAAGAACTTCTGACCCTTCGGCAGGAACTCGCGCAACAACAGGAACTCGCGCAACAACGTGATACCGATAAAGTCGGCGAAGCGAAATCGGATACGCAAGAACGGATCCGCGCGGCAGCCTCGGCAACCGGGGATGACGCGCGCCGGAAGATGGGCGATATACTCGTTGACGCTGGCGTGATTTCGGCGGAACAACTGGAAATCGCGCTCGCAAAGCAGCGGGCTTCGGAAAATACACGGCTCGGCGCCATCTTGGTCGATCTGCGCATCGCAAGCGAAGAGGTGGTCGCGCAGACCCTTGCCTTCCAGCGCAACGTCGACTTTATCCGCATCAAGAATGATACCGTGCAGCGGGAAGCCGCCAAGCTCATTACCGGTCGCTTGGCGGAACATCACGGCTGTCTGCCCATCAGCGCGTTGAACCAACGCCTAACGCTGGCGATGGTCAACCCTCTCGATTTGATCGCCATCGAGGATGTCGAACGCGCGACGGACCATACCGTCGAACCGGTCGTGGCGACGCCGTCCGAGATTTTCTCCGCAATCAAAGAAGTATACGCGTCGTAGCGCAGAACTGGCCGTTAGCCCCACACACAGCATACTGAGGCCCAGTGCGCTCCAATCCATGTGTGCTTGACGCGTTCAACAGACTCCGATCTTCACGCTCTTCGTGGTGAATGTCTACTTTTCTACACCAAGAACACGAAGGCAGCGCAATAGATTATCCGCTTGGGCCTAATGCTCTAAATTAGCTGCACGCTTTCAAGGCCCTTCCCAGCTGTGGCACAATGGCTCCTTCTACACAGAGGATGCTCGCGTATGCGATTAGTTAAGATAGGCGTCGCCGCTGTATCGGTGAAGGTTGGCGACTTCAAAGGCAACGCCGAACGGCTGTGCGCGGTCATCGACCGCGCGCGAGACGAAGGCGTTCACTTACTGGCGACGCCTGAGTTGTGCGTGTCAGGCTACAGCCTCGAAGATCGCATCTGGTGGCCCGAAATTACCCGGCACAGTTGGGACAGCCTTCAATCCATCGCGGAGCATTGTGACGGCATTTCTGTCTTCCTGGGTCTGCCCATCCGCATGAACTCCCTCATGTACAACGCCGCCGCCCTGGTCCATGACGGCAAGACACGCGGCCTGATCCTAAAAAAATACCTTCCCACCTACAGCATTTTCTACGAAGGCCGAAACTGGGCCGCGTGGGGCAACGGCGCGACTGAGTACCGGGGCGTGCCCGCGGGCGATCTCGTCTTCGATTTGCCCTACGGCAAGGTAAGCGCGGAGGTCTGCGAAGACCTGTGGGCCCCCGAAAGACCGGCCTATGGTCGAGTCAGGGCGGGCGCGGAGATCATCTGCAACATCAGCGCGTCGCCCTTCACCCCGCGAAAAAATGAATCGCGCAAGCGCTTGGTCCACGGGGCGGCCTTGGGGATGAACTGTATCTACGCGTTTGCCAACGTGCTCGGCCTCGACAATTGCCGACTCGTCTTCGATGGCGGAGGCATCATCGCCAAGCCCGAACGAATCGTCGCCGAGGGGGCTATTCTTTCCAAGGAACCGTGGACCTTGACGACCGCCACCGTCGATCTCGATGAAATCGCTCGACAACGGGCCGAGAATTCATCGTGGCGCTCCTCGGTATCCAGCGCCCGAGACCAAGAGTGTACGCCCGCGATGATTGATGTGCAGGGGACCTACACACCCGCGCCCCTCAAGGACTACGTTGCGCAGATGCCCGCCAGCTTTTTCGAAGCGGGGGCTGCGGAAGCGGACCCGAAACCAGAAGCGGATTGTT
Source organism: Candidatus Hydrogenedentota bacterium (assembly GCA_029937645.1). GTDB lineage: Bacteria > Hydrogenedentota > Hydrogenedentia > Hydrogenedentales > JAPYPO01. The sequence goes on along the minus strand of JAPYPO010000072.1, from coordinate 5,339 downwards.
TCTTGGATGAACTTTTCGACGGCTTGGCGCTGGGCGTGCGGGATTACTTCGAGAAAGTCGGCGCTTTCGATCGCTTTCTTGTCGCCTTGTCTGGTGGACGGGATAGCGCGCTGGCTCTACTTGTTGCCGTCGAGGCGGTCAAGGCGATGCGCGGAGGGAAGGACGCGGACCTCGCGGCTCGCATCCATACGGCGTACCTTCCCAACAAGGCCTATAGCTCAGCCGCGACCGAGAACGCAGCGCGGAGCCTTGCCGAAGAATTGGGGGTGGCATACCAAGTGGTGTCCATATCCGAAGAGACCGAAGTAGCCTTGGCGAAGGCGGCGGAATTGGTCGGCGGCGTGGAGCACGTCACCAGCCTCGCGCGCCAAAACCTTCAGGCCCGAGTGCGCGGGGCGATGATGCTCAATTGGGCCAACAACACCAACGCGCTGCTCCTTGTAACGTCGAACTTGAGTGAGGCAGCGGTCGGTTATACGACGACGGGCGGAGACAATCAGGGCGGCTATTCCCCCATCGCGAACCTACCCAAAACGCTCGTAACGCGCCTACTGGCCTATCTCGCTGAACGGGATGGCCTCCATTCGCTGGCCTCCGTACTGGAAATTCCTCCGAGCGCCGAACTTGAGCCTGATCAAGAAGACGAAGCGGATCTTATGCCCTACGCGATTCTGGACGATTTACTCTACTTGTTCGCGCGGCGACGCATGGCGCTGCTTGATTGTTGGCGCGTCCTGTGTCACCGTCACGCGACGAATGACGCGGAAGAACTGCGCGCCTGGACGGCGAAGTTTGGTCGGCTGTTCGTGCAGAGCCAATGGAAGCGCGACCAGTTGCCCGCATCGCTAAAAGTGCTCGATCTCGATCTCGATCCAAAGACCGGCTTTCGATTTCCCGTCACGCAGAGCATACAAAACGAACTGGATGAACTTGCCGAGGCAGAGCTGGAATAGCCTTACAATGCGGGAAATTGGGACTGCCCATCCGGTGCGGGGCTAGTTGTTGTCGTGCGTATCCGCTTTCAATAACAGGTCGGTGACCTCCTGCGCGGAAACGACGAGCGCGTGTATATTGGCGATCGCCTGCCCCTTTGCAAGTACATTATCGGCCTGTTTCGGGAGGGAGGAAATCTTCGTGATGGCTTTCGTATGCATGGAAATTCCTTTCAAAATCTACCTCAACTTACCGTTACTTACGCTAAAAAATAATTTGCGGAATTAGAGTATCTCAACCAATTTAGACTACGCGTCTACTTTTTGCGGCGTCGGTTGGCGGCGTGGTCACCTTTTTCTGGCACCAGCAGCCCTTTCCGCAACAGGCTCTAGTGCCGTGAATCGCGTTCCTTGAAACGTTTCTCGCCGTCGCAGTTCCGCGTCGATGGCATTCAGCACTTCCCATTTCTTGAGGCTCCATGTCGGGCCAATGAGCATGTCGCGGGGACTGTCGCCGGTGAGCCGGTGGATGATCGTTTCAGGCGGCAAGACTTCCAGTTGATCGCACACGATCGAGACGTACTCCTCTTTCCCCAAGAGGCGAATCAGGCCGTCTTCGTATTGTTGCGCCATGGGCGTCCGCTTCATGATATGCAGCAAATGGATCTTGATGCCCCGAAGGCCAAGACCCGCCACCGCGCGCGCCGTGTCCATCATCATCGAATGGCTTTCGCCCGGCAGCCCGTTGATGATGTGTGCGCAAACCCGAATATCTTGCGCATGCAATTTTTCGACGCCCTCGACAAAACACGGGTAATCGTGCGCGCGATTGATGAGGTGCGCGTTCTCTTCGTGAACCGTTTGCAGTCCCAACTCCACCCAAAGATAGATCCGTTCGTTTAACTCCGCCAGATATTCGACCACATCGTCGGGCAAACAATCGGGCCGCGTCGCGATCGATAGTCCCACCACGTCCGGCAGGGCAAGCGCCGCCTCGTACTTCTCCCGCAATTCCTCGACGGGCGCATAAGTATTCGTATACGCCTGAAAATAGGCGATGTACTTGCCGTTCGGCCATTTCTCATGCATTCGAGCCCGCACGTCTTCGTACTGCCGGCGCAAATCGTCGCGCCGGTAACCCGCGAAATCGCCCGAGCCCATAGCGGAACAAAACGTGCACCCGCCTGAAGCCACGGAGCCGTCGCGATTCGGACAGGTGAAGCCTGCGTTGAAGGGGATTTTGAAGACCTTATGACCGAACCGTTCGCGGAGATGACTGCTCCAGGTCCGGTAGCGTTTCGATCCAGTATCGGCGTGTCCGGGCATGTTTGAGAGTTTTTCGGGCAACGCTTCTATCTCCCAGCGCAGTCAATCGTTTCAGCACGGATAAGGGCCGCATGATGACCCGCAAGACCTCTCGTCAAAAATATGATTCCCGGTGAGTTGTGATCCTGGTCGGTCACAACTCTTGCTCCGGTCTCTGAACAATAAACTTAGTGTATTGGTTCATATTTTACCCGACCTAAATTGTCATTGCGAGTACGAACCCGCTTCGCGGGCAATTGGGATAAGGAACCACCCTCACCTTAATCCTCTCCCTGAGGGAGAGGAAATAGCGTTTTGGATTTAGGAAGGCCTTCTACTCGACCACAAGAACAGCGTTCTCCAACCCTCTCCCTCAGGGAGAGGATCAAGGTGAGGGTGGTCTTTTGAAGACGACTTCCTTAACAGCGAAGCGCGTTCTAACTCGCAATGACAGAATACGCGGTTTTTCTGAGCGAACATAAGTTGGTTTCTTTGGGAACCAATATACTAGGAATATTCCGGCCTCGGGTTTTCGAATAAGCGCGCCTTCTCGTTCGCTACTTCTTCAGAGAGAAGAACGCGGTAGACCTCGGGATTTCTGAGCCGCAGGAATTCTTCATGCATCGACCCGATTTCGTGCGCCGCCCGTTTGCGAATGCGCTCGATGGGGGGCGACTCCGATACACGCCACCCTCCCTCGAAAACTGGCTGCAACAACTCTTCGCCGCGCGCAGTTCCTTGGAGCGTCGCCGCCAAGCGAGGGTGAGCGCGGCCCCGCGCGTGGATGTCACCCGAGGGCTTCCATGCTTCGCCGCGCCGATACAAGACATCGCCCAAGGGATGCCCGCCTTCGGAGTAGTACCGCACGAGTGTTTTCCGGCATGGGTCGGTGGCCTTCTCGGGGTTGGACGAGATCTTGATACGCGCAAGCCATTCGCCATTCTCGTGCAACGAGACCAGTTTGTACACCCCGTTAAGCGCCGGGCTATCGTGGGAGGTAATGAGGTGCGTGCCCACCCCCCACGCGTTTATGCGGGCCCCTTGGCGTTTGAGGTCGGCGATGAGGTCTTCGTCCAGATCGTTGGACGCGACGATGAGTGGATCCTCAAACCCGGCGTCGAGCAGCATGCCGTGGGCGATTTTGCTGAGTTTGGCGAGGTCACCTGAATCCAGCCGGATCGACGGGCGCGCGGTCACGCCCCGTTCCTTCAACTCTTGAAATATCTTTATCGCGTTGGGGACGCCACTGCGCACCGTGTCGTACGTGTCCACGAGCAGGATGGCGTTCTCGGGATAATGGCGAACAAAGGCCCTGAACGCGTCGAGTTCGCTGGGGAAACTCATGACCCAGCTGTGTGCGTGTGTGCCGGCGACCGGGATGCCGTAAACTTTTCCGGCCAACACGTTGGACGTATTCGTGCATCCACCGATGTAAGCCGCCCGGGATCCGCTCAGGCCGCCATCGGGACCGTGGGCCCGGCGAAGGCCGAATTCGAGTACGGGCTCGCCGTTGGCCGCGAGGCAAATGCGGGCCGCCTTCGTAGCGATGAGCGTTTGGAAATTGAACATATTGAGGAGGGCCGTTTCGAGAAGTTGCGCTTCGAAAATGGATCCTTCGACCTGCACGATGGGCTCGTGCGGAAATACGAGCGCGCCTTCGGGTACCGCCCGGACGGTACAGGTCGGACGAAACGCTTCAAGGTACTCAAGAAACTCCTCGTCAAAGGTATCGAGGCTACGGAGATACTCGATATCGTCGCGGTGGAACTGAAGATTTTCCAAATAGTCCAGGAACGGTTCCAGGCCAGCGGCCACGGCGAATCCGGAGTGGGGGGGAAGGCTGCGGAAGAAGTACTCGAAGCAGACCTTCCGGTCGGCGCGGCCTTCTTTTAGGTGGCCCGCCATCATGGTCAGTTCATAAAAATCGGTCAGAAGCGCCATGCCCTCGCGCTTGAACCAGGATCGCGCCGGCGGATTCATTCAGCCAAGTCTCGCGTCTGGCAGAACGCGACGCCGGCATCCTTCATGTCCTCGAGGGCCTGTTCCTTCGATCCGGGTGGGTTGTCCACCGCGCGGCAGGCATCCCGAATTAGGACAACCTCGAAGCCGTTTTCCCGACCGCCCAGCGCGGTGTGTTTCACACAATAATCAGTCGCCAACCCGCAGACGTACACCCGTGTGATCCCTTTTGCCCTGAGCGTCGCCGCCAAGTCCGAGTCGTCAAACGCGCTATACTGTTCCGCGTCTTCGTCGCAGCCTTTGTCCACGACGATCGCGTTCAGGGGCACACTGATATCCCCAACAAAGGCCGCGCCGGGCGAATGCTGAACGCAATGGACCGGCCAACTTCCGTCTACGAACTCCGGCTCATCCGAGAAGCTGCAATGGTCATCCGGATGCCAGTCACGCGTGAAAACGACTCGGTCGAATCGCCGCAAGAATTTGTTGACCGCCCGCGCGACCTGATGGCCGTCCGTGACGGGTAACGCGCCGCCCGGACAAAAGTCGTTTTGGAGATCGACAACAATGAGCGCGTCTGTTGGTTGGATGTCGATGGCATGACCCTCCAATATCCGTCAAGCGCTAGCCACCGCAAAAGTCGAACGCGGGCTGCTAGTGCATTGGTTCATAAAGAAGCCAACTTATGTTCGCTCAGAAAAACCATGTTTTTTATCGTTGCGAGAAGCGACCGCAGGAAGCAACGTGGCAATCTTTTCAACATAAGTCTGCCTGCCAAAAGAGATTGCTTCGCTTCGCTCGCAATGAAAATATAAGTCGGGTCAATTGTGAACCAATACACTAGAACATAGATGTCGCGTCGAGCCCCTCGCTCTGATCCGATTTTGGCGTTTCGCGAGGCGTGATGTAATCGCCGACCTTCATCTTGCTGTACCCGTCGCCCGGCCCCACCATAGGCCACACCTCAGCGTAGGGGTCGATCATCACCTCAAGGAATGCCGGCGTCTTGCACTCGACGAACTCGCGCAACACCTTCTTAAGGTGTTTTTGGTTGTTCACCCGCTTCGCGAATTCGTAGCCATCCGCCTCAGCCGCCATAATAAAATCCTTCTTATGAAGCGATTTGTCCGTGCCGGAATACCG
>JAPYPO010000630.1 GCA_029937645.1 Candidatus Hydrogenedentota bacterium | reverse complement strand
CTGCCCAGAGGCGTAATTCCGAAAATGCCGCGGGAGAGTAGAGAGTACAGTTTATGCGTCAGACTTTTAAGATCTTCAATGAATATCTATTTTTTTAATAAATCAACGATTCTAAAACATATCTTTTGATAGCGCACCCGCACCCCAAGCTACAAAGATCCCTTCCGTGGGCGGCATGGAAAAAGTTAGACGGCAAATTTTATAAACCTTTTGGAAAAAAGCCGGGAAAAAGCCGTGCGCTAAAAACCAAGGACCGATTTTCGCCCACGCATAAAGTGCACTCTCTCTACTCTGACTCTTTGAGGAACGGCAGGAGGATACGGACCCACTTCGCGCATGTTCGCTAAGACCTAAAGCGCAGGCCGCCGCACTTTTGCTCCGCCCTCGATCCGCGCCCGCGAGACCGCGCGCGTCCCCGCGGGACCAAGGCATGAATTCGTTCCGTCAGCCGAATCGCACGCGCCAAAAAGTGTCCAGAATCTCCGGCGGAAACGTTAGCTGCATCGCTTTGGCGTAGGTCCTGGGAACTTTTGTAAAGGTGAGCAACACGAGGCCAAGACTTTGAAGATAGGGAAGCGATTTGCAGAAGTGGACGTAGCTAAACGGTTCCTCTCGGTAGCGGCGGCACAATATCCTATACGCGTCATAGACTTCCTTTAGCCGTCTCTCCTTGCCCGCACCCGCCTTTAGGATGAGCAGATTCTTATCGTGAAGGCTCTTGACGACGTCAACGACAACCTCGCGCTGCGCGCGATAGAAATTGTCGCGCAGCGCGGTCTCGGGCTCAACGGCCCAGTAGTAAAGTGTTTTGATCCCCACCCGCACGTCCGAGTCCGTCATCTTCGCGGTCAACGCCGCGATTTCACCCAAAACCTCGTCCGGGGCGCCGCCCACCGCGGTCTTGGCCCTGTCGCATAGGATTTCGCGCAGTTCCTCTGCTGAATAGGGCCGAAAATAGATGGGTTCCGACTGCAGGGTGCTTTGCACGCTTTGGTCCAGCCCCGTGACCCATTTTGGGTTGTTGCTCAACAGAATCGTCATGTACTGGGCTTCTGAGCGGCTCAGGAAATAGAGGATATCCATATTTCTGTCGGTAATAAGGTCGACCTCATCCAGCACCACGACGGTTTTCGGTCCGTATCGATCTTCGAAACGGACGGCGAGCTCCTCAAACGAATATCCTCGCGCCCGAATACCCAGGAGATGGGCAAGTATCTTGTACGATGAATTCGCGAGTCGGCAGTTGACATAGACCAACTCCAGTCCTTTTCGCCGAAACAGCTCTTCAAGATAGCGAACCGAAAGGGTCTTTCCGCTGCCGCGGCTGCCCACGATGAGAAGATGATTGGGGATGCCGGTGGAGAGATAACGTAGAAGCCCATCGACAACGGGCTTGAGCTCCTCGCGCATCAGGGGTTTATTTGGAACGTAATTGAAGTCAAATACGTGCGGGGCCCGGATCTTAGAGGTCTTCGCCTGCACACGCTTCTGCGTTTCCCGAACGTAATCTTCAATGCTGTCTGCCACTTTAACTCCACTTCACACAAAAAGCGGCGGCGGGTTATAAAGTTTTCGGTAGCGCGAGAGACTGGAACTGAGCCTCAAGTTTCAGTAGTTCCCTCCGGTGGGCCTCGATGTCCGGGTTCGACGCGACGGCGGTAGCGGCATCGTTCAACGCATCGTGGAATTCCGCCGCAAGCGACATAAATCGTGATTGCTCATTCCAGATGTCCCAGGCCAGCTGGGTGTCCATTATGAGTATGGGGGGGTCGCCTGAGCGGCGCTCGCTCTCTTTGAGGTCAAGCCAGGCCAGAAGGGTTCTCGCTCCTTTTAGCGAATCGCCCAAAGCGCGTAATTGTTTGATCTCAAGAGCGTTAGACATCTTGTCTCACCGCACTCAAAGTATATAAATGTTTGCTGGCTTCTCGTACTTGAATCAAGACGCGCGCAGTTTCGGGATCGCAAGGGCTATAAAATCACCAGCGTCGCCTCATCGATGTCCAGACCAACATCTGGGTGTGCGCAAGTACAATCACTGAAGTTGCTTTGCGGTACTCAGCATCCGTTCGAATGCTGACAGAGAATGGCCGAATGCATCGGGATCCGAAGATTTCGTCACTGCATCAAATCGTCTGACCCCAGCGTCGGGCTTGCCAGGCACTATATGGGTCGTTACGGCTTCGGCCTTTCGCAGTTTCGGGTCCACAATGCTGAGATTCAACGGGATGCTAGGAGCCAACCAGACGGACAGGTTCACATTCGAATTTTCCGCGCATTGAATCCACGACTTGAAGACCTCAATGGATCTATCGAGATTCGCTTTGAATTCATTTCCAATTAGATCCGTCATGAACGTCATAACTTCTTCGATGGAGGGATCGCATATGAGG
>JAPYPO010000071.1 GCA_029937645.1 Candidatus Hydrogenedentota bacterium | reverse complement strand
AAAGGATGCAATTCCAGAATCATAGATCCGTTCTGTCATCCTGAGCGAAGCGAAGCAATTTCTTTTGGCAGGCGGACTTATGTTGAAGAGATTGCCACGTCGCTCCCTACGGTCGCTCTTCCTAGGAAACTCTCGTGATCTCATGGCTGCTTTTCAGTCAAGTCTATAAATGTGGGACCGCCGAGGGCGGCGGTCCCACATTCGGGCGTCTTAATCAAATCTGATTCTCTTACACAATTCCCCCCGGCACGGGGTGGCGAGGATCAGTCCCTATTTCGCTCAGTTCTTCTTTGCGGCTTTGCGTGAGAAAGAATTACCAGCAGGGCGAGTTGACGTGGTCTTCCGCAGTGTATAGAGTGCAGTTCTATTCAAGAAAGCTATTTTTTAAGGAGACCCGCCATGCGTCGCACCATTGCTCTGCTTGCCATCATGAGTCTAAGTATTCTGCTCCCGAGCGCGGCCGACGATGCCCCTCCAGCCGATGCGACACCATCGGTCGTATTGGCGGCCATGGCTGAAGGGGTCGGCGATCTTTCCTATATTTCGCCTGAGTGGGTCGACGTGGTGCGGGAGGTGTTGGAAGCGGAGGTAGCCAAACACGCCGATGCGTTGAAGGAAGTCGAAAAATTCACGTTCTGCGAGGTCGCGCACAACCCGCCCGCCTACCTGCACGTTGGGGCGAAGGTGGCGTGGCACATCATATTTGATGGGGCGACGGTCGAAGTCGGTACGGGCGAGTTGCCCGACGATGAATGCGACCTCAAAGTAGAGAGCGACCACTCGATCCTGAGCAATCTGGCCCATATTCAACACCATGGAAAAGACCCCAACGTTGTCGCGGCGGCTCAGAAACGCTTAAGAAAGGTTGCCCGCTGGAAAGTAAAGGGCAGTTTTCCGCACAACCCCGTGCATGCGGCGATAGCGCGAACCGTCGAGGACACCATGGCGGTGCGCACGATGCCGCGCTTCGTGTGGATGTCGCCCGAATGGGTCGAGGTTGCCCGCTATATTGTATCGACACGGGCTAAGGAGTTCGTGGACGGCCTCCGGGACGTCGAGTACACGTTTAACGAGGTGTTTACTGACGCGCCCGCCTTCGCGTTTCCTGACGGACCGAACAGCGGCTTCTGGGTGCATTGCAGCCTCGGTCACGTCACGGTCGGCTATGGTCCCGTGCCCGACAAGCTCTCTCCGCCCGATTACCTGAACCAACTGCTGTACACGCCGGTCGTGCCCGTCGGACGGACCGTGGTCCCGAACATGACGGCTGCCAACAAGGAAGAACAGACCGCGTACCTCGCGACGGCGTTCAGCGTCGATACGGGTGAAGGCAATCCACCCGTCAGACAGTCAACCGCCGAGCAGAAGAAGCCGATGCCCGATGGGCTAAAGATTGTGATGGGCGTACTCCACGACGAGCTGTCGAAGCGCACATCAGGCGAGTTGCCGTCCGATTACGACAAGTCCGTCCGTGCTGAATGGGCCGCACCCCAAGCGTTCGACCGCGACCCAGGCTACGACGCTTCCTGGCTGCGGTACGATAAGTTTGATATCTACGGAAACCCGCGTTAGTCAGGGTACGTTGGCTCCAAGAAACACACGGCTTCTTTCTAGAAAACACATGGGAGTGCGGGTGTCTCGCCTGCGTCAAATGGCGGGCAAGATGCCCACCCTCCCCTTCTATTGTCGTTCCCACGGAGGACCGTGGGGACTCGAACTTAATCGCTATCTCGCGGTAGTAGCTGACCTTGCTCGAACGAATTTTTTGTTTCAAGGAAGGTCGCCGTAGCGACAGCTTAGCAATTCGAGACGGCGATTCTCACAGTTGAATTACCGAGCTGCGCGGCTGATCGGTATTCAGCTTGCCTATTCATCGGGCAATCATCACGACCGCTTCGACGCTATTTCAATTTTACACTCGCGCTGGCAGGGTCGGCCATTGGGATCTGGCTGATGTCGGTGCGCCGCAGCCATTCTAATCTGCCTTTTCCGATGGAATAGAGATAGGTTAAAAAGAAGCTTGCGGCGATGAATGACGTGGTGATGGGAAGGAGCCAAGCAACGACGAGCAGCAGATTGAGGAAGAGAACGGCTTTCGTCGATTTGGTCAGCTTCCTTAGAAGGTAGAGCACGGGAAATGGCGCTACCATGGTTGCCGCGTGTAGCGCGAATGCCGCCACGAGATATAGATCGGGCGGGAACTCAAACATTTGACTCAGTAGAAGAATGAAAACGATGTGGCGCATGAGTTCATTCGTCATGGAGCCGTTGGGTGGAGCGCCCTTCGGATCCAGCCGCGCAACGATGCGAAAGATAATCCCCGCAGAGGCTAGTAGACTTGCCAGCGCGCAAAGTCCGCCGTAGTGCATCCCAATGGTCATCACGAATGCGGTGTGCGCGAATGCGTCGCAGACGTTGTCGAGCCTCATGCCTGTATCGCTTGCGATGTTTAGTTTCTTTGCGAGAATGCCATCCAGATCGTCCATGAAGTTATTGTAGATGAGCAGCGGGACAATGTAGAGGAAATATTTTTCGTCAAAGAGGATGAGCAGCGGTAAGACGCCGAGAATCGAAACAAGGTTCGCCAAGTTTTTATACACGCCGTTAAACATCGGGTTCTGCATTAAACTCCTTCAGGCGACTTTTATTGAGGCCGGTGAAAACTTGTCGTTCCGGCATTTCGATTCACCGTTTTAGAGCGCAACAAGGGGTTTATCTTGCCTCTGTTGGGTCCATATTTCGTACTCTAGACCGCTCAAGATTGCCGTCGATTGTTTCTTGGAACACGATGCATCGCGCCCGTATGAGTCCGGAAATCCCGAGGTAGGGACCGCACTATTGGGACGCGGGCAATTGAGTGGAACGCCGGGCGCCAGGGGCCGGGAAAAGCCGCTCGGCCTCGTCGAGATCGAGTAAGGTATCGACCTCGTACCAACGGTTGGGACTGAAGGTGACGGCTTCGAGGGAAAGCGCCTTCTCTTGTACCATTTCGGAGAAGACGACCTCGTAGTATTCCTGAACTCTGCCGGCCGCAATGTATAGATCCAAGCGTTCTTCAACCCGTTTCCATGACGCCCACGACAGGCTATACATATTGACGGTCTTACGGGGGGGAGATCCAGTCACTTGCTCAGGATTCACGCTGCTGTAAAAGGCCTCGACCCGTCCGCGTTGGTCCATTGTTACGCTTGTTCCGTTCATCCAATCTAAGATAGGGGACACGGCGATCTTATCTGGAGAGAGCATAGGTGCGAGCAAGGATGCGTCGAAAATCAGATCGGACTCGACGAGCACAAATGGATCCTGGATATGCTTGCGGGCCATCCACAGAGAATAGATGTTGTTCGTCGTGAGATAGTCAGGACTGTAAACGAATTCGACTTCCAGGGTCGTCGATGACGCTGCGAAAAAATCGCGAATCGAGTCTTGCATATGGCCCACGACAACGATCAGCTTCTTGATTCCATTTAATTGGAGGCCGTGAACGAGGCGCTCCAGAATGGATGTACCGCCAATTTCCGTCAGGCACTTGGGCGCGTCATCTGTTACAGGTCGAAGGCGGTATCCCCTGCCCGCGGCAAGGAGCACGGCGGTCGTTATCTTCTGATGCCCTTCTCCAGGGGGGGTAATCAAATTTTTGTCAAAAAAACCTTTTTGTGGTGGTCTCGCTGATCCCGTTTTCATAAAGCTTACACGTTAACCCTTCTGTATCCCTGCATGAAGGCCTTGCCTTTGGGGAAAGGTGGCTTTGCTACGTTCCATATAGTCCAAGACCACATGGGCCATCAACGAACGCTTCTCAGCGGCGCTCGAAATAGTCTTCAATTTTCTATTTGCCCCAGGTGACTCACGGCTAGAGCAGATGAGACCCACGGCTAGAAGGGCCTGATAATCAATCGGAAGGTGTGCGCCTCGCGTTCCCCACCTTTACTTCCTTCTCTTGGTGGAGGTATCCCACACAGAAGTATCTGGAGGTCGCCTTAGGGGGTTCCTTCTTGAGTGTAGTCGTCGCAGAGGCCATTGTCAACCTGTCGATTCAAACCTTCTATGCCGTCCGGGGACGCGCAATTTTCCGCCCGCCGCGCTGCCTCGTGCGTTTACGACTCGTTGTGAGGTATATCTGGGTGGTTATTTCCTGTTATCGTATTCCTCTTGAAACGAATTCCAGACGCGCGAAGGAGAAGAGGTCATGTCAAATATGAATCGCCAGTGGACGCTTGCGGGCCGGCCATCGGGTTTTCCGGAGGAGTCGAATTTTAGCTTGGTGGAGAGCGCTGTCCCGGACCCGGGCGATGGCGAGTTTGTCGTGAAGGTCGAGGCTTGGTCGGTGGACCCGTATATGCGGGGGCGCATGAATGCCCAGCAGAGTTATTCGGCGCCGGTCGAACTGGGCGCTGTCATGGAGGGCGGTACCGTGGGCCGGGTCGTGGCGTCGAAGCATTCCGACTATGCGGAGGGGGATACGGTATACGGCAAGTTTGGCTGGCAGGAGTACGGGCTGTGTGACGGCACAGGCGCGTACAAGGTCGACCCGGATTTTGCGCCGATGTCGGCGTACTTGGGTGTTCTTGGGATGCCGGGCCTGACGGCGTATTTCGGGTTTCTTGAGATCTGCAAGCCGAAGGAAGGCGATACGGTTTTCGTCTCCGGCGCGGCCGGCGCGGTGGGTGCGTTGGTGGGCCAACTCGCCAAGATTCATGGATGCCGGGTCGTGGGCAGCGCGGGCACGGACGAAAAATGTGCATACTTGGTGAGTGAATGCGGTTACGACGCGGCGTTCAATTACAAGACGGACACCGATTATGTCGCGAAGCTCAAGGAGCTGTGCCCGAATGGCGTCGATTGCTATTTCGATAATGTGGGCGGCGCGATAACGGACGCGGTCCTGGTGAGCCTCAATGATTTTGCGCGCATATCTATCTGCGGCCAGATTTCGCAGTACAACCTGGAGAAGCCGGAAATGGGGCCCCGCCTCGTGTGGGCGCTGCTGGTGCATCAGTCGAAGATGGAAGGGTTTCTCGTGTTTCGCTGGCTGGAACGCTATCCCGAGGGCATCAAGCAAATGGGTGAGTGGGTCAAAGAAGGCAAGATCAAATACCGCGAGGACATCATCGATGGGTTTGAGAATATGCCCAAGGCATTCATCCGCATGCTGCATGGGGAGAACAAAGGGAAACAGTCGGTTCGGGCGTAGGGCCGCGTGGGCGAACAGTCTTCCGGGACTGGCTGTCGTCAGCCTCGATCCAAATCACGCCCGCGCTTCGCTTGGCGGTGAGTCTCGAATGAATTCCATGTATTGTAGGTACTTTCAACCGATTTCCTGAGAGGGATAGATGAGTTTTATTGACGAATTGGAGTGGCGCGGGCTGGTCCATCAGACGACCCACGATGACCTGGGCGCGCGGTTGGAGTCGGAGCTGTTTACGCTTTATTGCGGTTTTGACCCGACGGCGGACTCGCTTCACATCGGGCACTTGCTGCCGCTGATGGGTTTGGCGCGTTTTCAGCGGGCCGGGCACAGGCCTATCGCGCTCATGGGCGGCGCCACCGGTATGATCGGCGACCCGAGCTTTAAGTCGGCGGAGCGGAGCCTTATTACTCTAGAGGAGGTGAAGCGAAATGTGGAGGGCATCGAGCAGCAGTTACGGCGATTGCTCAGTTTTGAAGGGGACAACGCGGCGATTGTCGTCAACAACTACGATTGGCTTTGTCAGCTTAGCCTTGTCGATTTTCTTCGGGATGTGGGAAAGCACTTTTCGGTAAATGCGATGATGGCAAAGGACGCGATCCGCACGCGCCTCGAAGATCGAGACCACGGCATCAGTTTCACCGAGTTCTCCTACCCGCTGCTTCAGTCTTATGACTTCCTGCATTTGTTCAATACCTACGGGTGCCGCCTTCAGATCGGGGGAAGTGATCAGTGGGGCAATATTGTCGCGGGCATGGATCTCACGCGGCGCATGGGCGTGGATGCCGCGACGTATGCGCTGACTTTCCCGCTGCTGACGAAGTCCGACGGCACGAAGTTTGGCAAGACGGAGGGGGGCAATGTCTGGCTGGATCCGGAGAAGACTTCGCCGTATCAGTTTTACCAATTTTGGCTGAACCAGGCCGACGCGGACACGCCGAGATACCTGCGCTCGTTTACCTTTCTGTCGAAGGAGGAAATCGAGGCGCTTGATGAATCGGTGACGACGGCGCCGGAGAAACGTGAAGCCCAGCATCGACTGGCCGAGGAGGTTACGCGCATCGTTCATGGCGACGAGGCGCTGGATGCGGCGGTTAAGGCTACGAAGGCGATGTTTGGCGGCGACTTGGCCGGGTTGGATGACGCGGCGCTCTTGGATATTTTTAGCGATGTTCCGTCGAGCGAACACAGCCGGAGCGAGCTTGCGGGCGATACCTTGTTGTTGGATGCGCTGGTGGAGCACGGCTTGTTCAAGAGCAAGGGGGAGGCCCGCCGAATGATTCAGAGTGGTGGTCTCTACCTGAATAATGAGCGCGTGGCCATCGATCTGAAGTTGACGGAGGCGTCGCTTTGCTCGGAGGGTATCGCTGTGATTCGCAAAGGCAAGAAGCATTACCACTTGATGAAGTTTCAATAAGACACGCGACTGACCGGGTAAAACCATAGCTCTGACGGGAGTGAATTATGTCCGCGATTGAATGGACGGCGGCGAAGGAATACGAGGAAATTTTTTACCACAAGGCGGAAGGAATCGCGAAGATCACGATCAACCGTCCCCACAAGCGTAACGCGTTTACGCCGTTGACGGTCGATGAAATGCGCGACGCGCTGCAGGATGCGCGTATGGACGTAGAAATCGGCGTGATCGTCCTGACGGGCGAAGGGGACTTGGCCTTTTGCTCGGGCGGCGATCAAGGAATTCGCGGTGACGCGGGGTATCAGGGTACTTCGGGGCCGCCTCGCCTCAATGTCCTCGATTTTCAAAGTGAAATTCGGCGTTGCCCAAAACCGGTTATTGCGATGGTCGCGGGATTCGCCATCGGCGGGGGGCATGTCCTCCATATGATCTGCGACCTGACGATTGCGGCGGATAATGCCCGCTTCGGCCAAACCGGCCCGAAGGTTGGGTCATTTGATGGGGGCTACGGATCGAGCCATATGGCGCGGATCGTTGGCCAGAAGAAGGCGCGAGAGATTTGGTTTCTCTGCCGTCAGTATGATGCGCAGCAGGCGCTCGATATGGGGCTTGTGAATACGGTCGTTCCGTTGGCGAAGCTCGAAGAAGAGACCGTCACCTGGTGTCGGGAAATTTTACAGAATTCGCCTTTGGCGATACGGTGCATTAAGGCGTCGATGAACGCGGATGAAGATGGCCAGGCCGGACTCCAGGAACTGGCGGGCCACGCGACGATGTTGTTTTACATGAGCGAAGAGGGCCAAGAAGGCCGCAACGCCTACAACGAAAAACGTAAGCCGGACTTTGGAAAGTTTCCGAAGCTGCCGTAAGACGTTTTTTCAAGATATCCATGACTGACGACCCTCGCAATAGCTTCTCCGTTTGGCTGGAAGCCGCGCGCCCGAAGACGTTGGGCGCGGGGGTGGCGCCGGTGATTATCGGCGGGGCGTTGGCTTGGAGTGATGGCGGGTTTCATGCGTTGTCCGTCGTGGCGGCGTTGGTGGGATCGCTGCTTATTCAGGTTGGCACGAACTTCGCCAACGATTATTTTGACTTTGTGAAGGGCGCGGACACCGAAGACCGGGTGGGGCCAGTGCGCGCGACGGCGGCGGGCCTCGTATCCCCCGCTACGATGAAGCGCGCCATGATTATTGCGTTTGCTCTGGTGTTCGTTCCGGGGGCCTATATTCTCTATCGCGGCGGACTGCCTTTTCTCGCGGTGGGCCTAGTCTCGATTGCGTGTGGCGTGCTCTATACCGGAGGGCCATTCCCCCTCGGCTACCTCGGCCTTGGCGATGTTTTCGTCCTCATCTTTTTCGGGCCCGTCGCCACCGCTGGCACGTATTACCTGCAAACCCACACCCTCGACAGCGACATTCTTCTCGCGGGCCTTGCGCCGGGATTATTTTCTGTCGCCATACTCACGGTCAACAATTTGCGTGATATGGATGGCGACAGGCGTGCAGGCAAAAAGACGCTTGCCGTGCGCTTCGGCGCGCGCTTTGCCAAGGGCGAATATCTTGTGGCGCTTCTCATCGGCGGCGCGTGTATTCCTATTTACTTGTGCCTCTCAGCCGACGGCCATTACGGGGCGCTTGCGGGCGCGTCCGTGTTGCTACCGGCCATCCCGCTCATTCACCGTGTATTTACGCAAACGGGCGCCGCGCTAAATTCCGCCTTGGCCAGTACGGGAAAACTCTTGCTGCTGTTCAGCGTACTATTCTCCGTCGGCTGGGTGTTATCGTAGGGCCGCGATGCTGGAATGTTTCTCTACATACGGCGATAAGCTTGCGATACTCTCGGGCGAAACGCGCATGAATTATGCGGAGTTGGGCGCGCGTGCTTCTGCTATGGCTGAGCTGCTCCGCCGAAAGGGGCTTGCGGACGGCGACCGCCTGGGGATTTATTGCCCGCTGTCGATCGATACCGTTGCGATGCTGGTTGCCTGCCTTCGTTCAGGCGTCGTGGCCTGTCCGCTGAGTACTCGCCTGCCCGAGGCGGCGCTTGAGGGTCATTTGGAACGCTTGGGCGCGCGAGTCTTGGTGGTAGCGAAGCCACTGAATCATGCGGCCTTCGAAACGATAACCCTGAGTGACTTCGATGGCGTGGAGGCAACAGAGGAAGCATCGGAATGGCAATGGGTCGCCGACCGACCCGCGACCATCGTCATGACGTCGGGCAGTTCGGGCCAACCGAAGGCCGTCGTCCACAGCCTCGCCAATCACCTCGCCAGCGCGTGCGCGGCGAACGCCAATATGCCGCTGAAACCGGGGGACCGCTGGCTTCTTTCGCTACCGCTGTATCACGTCGCGGGATTGGGCGTGATGTTTCGTTGCTTTGCGGCGGGGGCGGCGATGGTCGTGCCTGCGCCGGACGAAGGGCTCGTCGACGCCATCAAGATGGGTACGGTCACGCATGTTTCGCTTGTGCCCACGCAGCTCCACCGCATGCTGCACGATGACCGGCCCCACAAAGCGCTCATTCCCCTGCGCGGAATTCTCATGGGCGGCGCGCCGATGCCGCCGAGCCTTGTCGAAGAAGCGCTGGGTCGCGGCCTTGCCATCCACACGTCTTATGGTATGACGGAAACGGCCTCGCAAATCACCTGTACCCGGCCCGGTGACACCTTCAAACACCTTTTATCTTCCGGACGCGCCCTCGCGCCGGATACGATAGGTATTTCCGACGACGGGGAAGTCCAAGTGCGTGGCGACGCCCTGTTTCAGGGGTATCTCAGCCTGGGGGAAAAACTTGAGAAACCGCTTAGCTCCGAGGGCTGGTTTGGAACCGGAGACTTGGGCCGCATCGACGACGACGGGTATCTCCACATCACCGGCCGCAAGGACAACCAATTCATCAGCGGCGGCGAAAACATCCAACCCGAAGAAATCGAGGCGGCGCTGCTGTGCCTTGGCGACGTGGCGCAGGCCGTTGTTGTTCCGAAGGACGACGAGGAGTTCGGGCAGCGGCCTGTGGCGTTTGTCGAGATGGATCATGATGAGGACTTGGACGCGGAACGGTTACTAGCGGAATTGGAAAGGGCATTGCCCCGATTCAAGTTGCCGGTGGAAATTTACGTGTGGCCCGTGAGTGAGGAAGATGGGATGAAGCCCAGCCGGTCCTCATTCGTGAATGAATCAAAGAGGCGAGCAGGTCTTCTGGATTCTTGATTGCGATTCGGAAGCCGCTACGCGTGAAATTGGATTGAGAGAGGGAACCACGAATGGACACGAATAGACACGAATTGTGAAAACATTTGTGTTCATTGGTGTCCATTCGTGGTTCAAAAACGAGAACGCAGGAAGGGCACAGCCTGATGAGTTCTCACCGGCACAGCTGGTGTCTTAACGTCGAGTTAGATTCTCCTGATACGGGTAGAAGCTAGTAGCAAAAGCATCGCCATCGCGATTAGCAAGAGGTCTCCAAAGGCTTGGCCTGGGCGTTGTCCTGAACCGGCTGCACAGCCGACAGGTTGCTCGGTCCCGTCGAGAGTTGGATCCTCAACTGCGGTCAATTCCTCGCCGGCTGAACCGTCCCATGCCCTCACATTGGCGACTTCCGTTGCGTTGTCAACGCCGTCCAAATCGTAGTCGCCGGTGCCCGAATAGGGTTCGTCTGCCGCCTTGGTTACGGCCCCTGCATCTTTTGCAGGCAGACACAGCCCCGTCGAGTCGCAGGTCACGGCTTCGTAGGATTGGGCGAGCGTGAATCCCGCGTCCTCAAGGATGGTGGCCACCGAAGCCTGCGTATTTTCGCTTACCAGCAGTAAGGCGGCGAGGGCTTTTACGTAGTCCGCCAATTCTGACGCCTCCGCCTCGTCCCGGAGGGCCGCGCGGTTGACGCTGAATGCCGCAGAGGTCGCAGCCGACAGCGCGTCGGGTTCGCTGAGGCATGCCGACGCGTTAATGAGCGCCAGCGCTAATTCTTCGCGAACTCCGTCGCCGTCGAAGTCATCCGAGGTGATGCCGAAGTCGGTCAGAAAATATTGGAATTGCGCGTTGACCGCGGCGATATCCGAGCAGAACGTGCCATCGCTTGACGGATCGCTCGCCGCGTCGACGAAATCGTCAGCGTTCCCGTTCCGCGCCAACACGGCGTCGAGTTCCGTTAGGTTGTCAATCCCATCTCCGTCGAAGTCACCTGTTCCGGAATAGGGTTCAGTGATTGATTTCGATCCGGGCGCGAAGGCGTCGAAGGCTTCGGACAAGGAGTATCCATCAGTTTTCGCGGGGAGACAGAGCCCAGTCCCGTCGCAGCTCACGACTTCATAGGATTGCGTCAGCGTAATTCCTGCGTCCTCAAGGATCGTGGTTATCGCGGCTTGCATATCCTGGCTGACGAGGAGGAGGGTGGCGAGTATATTCGCGTAGTCCGTCAGGTCTGCCGCTTGGTCTTCGTCTTTGATGATCGTATGGTTGATGCGGAACGCGCTGGAGGTGGCTGCTGCCAATCCGTCGGATTCGTCGGAGCATGCTGATAACTTGAGGAGTTCTAGAAGAAATTCCTCGGGGATGCCATCGCTGTCCAGGTCATCCGATGTGATGCCGAAGTCGGCAAGAAAGTCTTGGAATTCGCGCTCGATCTCGTCAAAGCCGGAGCAGAAATCGACCGGCACGAACAGTTTCAGGAACGACGCCTTCGTGGAAAATTCCAAGCCGAACATGTCGCCCTCTCCGCCGAGGTCGTTCCCGAGGCGATTCGATTCGAAGCACTCTGCGCCTGGGTCATCGACGAAATCAATATTGCCGCCCTTGAGAATGCCCTCTACGAAACCCGTCGAAGCGTTGAAAACAGGTGATCCGGAGCTTCCCCCATAGACGTCTAAATTGGCCCTGAAGAACGTGTTGGCCACGTCGTTTTCTTGGACGGTCGTATCGCTGCCAAAGGCTACTTTCAGGGGAAGACCCCAGGGATGACCAATGGCCCCCACTTGCGTACCAACGGCCACGGCGCCCCGACGGCGAATCTCCAAGGGCCGTGCTCCGGGGGCTGTGACGGGGCGGTCAAGGCGCACGACGGCGTAATCCGGCACTTCGACGTTCAAGTCCTCGAAAGCCTGCGACACGATCTCTACGCCTTGATAGACTTGGTCCTCGCTGAATGTGGTTACAGCGGTCACGGCGTCCTCCATCGTGAATCCAAACACGAACCGTACTTGGGCCAAGCTGAACTCGTTGTAGCAATGGCCGGCGGTAACGACGAGGTCGTCGGCGACGAGAAATGCGGTGCAGAATGTGCCTGTGCGCTGATCGCGAAACGGCTCATCTAGGCAGCCCGGCAATCCGCCGACTTCATACGGAGAGGTTCTGAGTTCGAATCGGCCGAAACTAGGTGTCAGAGAGTTGGCGAACACCACTGCGCAAACGGACGACGCCAGCTCCAACTGTGTGGGATCGGTCACCTCAAATATATCGAGCCGGTCGTCGACTCCGTAGACGACTTTGGTCTCCGCATTGTCACCGACTGTGGTCTTTCCCGAGAACGGTGAGCTTGTCGAGCCCCCCGCGATGACCGCCGCCATCGGAAGGGCTACGGCGCAGAGTGCAAGTATCATAGCTAATGCGGATCTCGAATGATGCATGGGCATTCCAACTCTTTTCGTATCGTGGACATTTATGACGCTGTATTTGTGGTGCTGCTAGGTGGAACATACGCCGTCAAGTTGGGGCGTTCTACTTGAACGAAGCTAGAAATTGCGTCTCGTGAGAGTTCGCTGGCGTCTGCGTCCGAATGTGAAAAGAGCCAGCGATACAACGATGATGGCCATGAAGTCAGCGAACCAGAGGGCTTCGCTTTTCCCAGGCCCGCCTGCACAACTGATTGGAAGCGTGAATTCGGTCCCGTCCCGGTTCATATCCGTGACGGCGCGCAACTCCTCTTCCCATTGACCACCCCGGGCTCTTACATTTCCCACTTCTGTTATGTTGTTCGTTCCATCGGAATCGTAGTCGCCCTCGCCTGAGAAAGGTTCAAAGGATCCCTTCGCGCCCGTCTCAAGAACTTCGTATGTATCGAAGCCGTTTCTCGACTGCTCGTTCTTATTCCACGGGAAACAACTGTCCGTTAAGCAAACCACGGCCTCGTAACGATCAATCAGGGTGATTCCCGCGGCGTCGAGCACCTCAAAGAGTGCGGTTTGTTCATCCTGGCTTATTATGAAAAGCGCGGCGAGTGCGTTCTCGTAATCCGACAACTCGTCTGCAAACGGATCGTCCCTTATGGCCGCCAGGTTGAGGTCAAAGGCAGTTTCGGTAGGCCCGAATAATTGAGGTGCGGGAGGTAAGATACCGCCATAGCCGATTCCGCAAGCCGACAATTGAATCAGTTTCAGCGCGAGTTCCTCGGCTAACCCGTCCGAGTCCATATCCGCTGACGTGACACCAAAGTCGAGTAGGAATTTTTGGTACTCAATTTTGATTTGGGCGAAGTCCTCACAGAAATCGAGTGGAGATTCGCCTTCGCCTTCACCTTCGCCTTCACCTCCTGTCAGCGGCGGGACAAAGAAAGCCAACTCGTCCATTTTGTTGCTCTCTTCTGCCTCCGCACTTGTGTTGGGGACGACGTTAGAAGTGAAGCAGCCCGAGAAGACGAAATCCTGGAGGCCCCGCACGAGAATGCCTTCGACCACACCCGTTGCCGCGTTGAAAATGGGTGAACCCGAGTTTCCCCCATAGGTGTCAAGGTTCGCCATGAAAAATGCGTTGGACGCCGAGTTTTCCCGGACCAACGTATCGCTGCCGAAGGCGACCTTCAGGGGCAAACCGGAGGGATGGCCGATCACTCCCACGGGCGTGTCTATGCCCACGGCGCCAGTTCGGCGAATTTCCAGAGGCTCCGCCCCCGGCATGGTAACGGGCCGGTCGAGGCGCACGACGGCGTAGTCCTCACCCTGATTCGATTCGAGTTTCCGCGCTACAATTTCTACACCCCGGTATACCTGATTCTCGCTGAAGGTCGTTACGGG
>JAPYPO010000070.1 GCA_029937645.1 Candidatus Hydrogenedentota bacterium | reverse complement strand
ACATCCAAGGGAAAACGGGCGCGCGAAACGGCGACTTCGCTATTCTCTACCGCTCCAACACCCAGTCCCGGCCATTTGAATTGGCCCTGCGGAAGGCCGGGCGACCCTACGTGGTCATCGGCGGGCAAGATTTTTTCGAGCGCGCGGAGGTTCGCGACATCGTCGCCTACCTCAAGGTATTGGCGAACCCCAGGGACGAGGCGTCATTGTTGCGGATCATTAACGTGCCGCGGCGCGGTGTCGGCGACGCCTCCCTCATGGCCGTTCACCAGCGCTGCAAAGACGCGAAGGCGTCGTTCAATGTGGGCCTTCGCGACGCGTTGGGCGCAGGCGAGCTTTCGCGCACCGCGCAACAAGGCGTTGAAGAGTTCCTTACCGTCACGGATCAACACCGGCGTCTATTTCGCGCGGACGGGCCAACGCTTGGCGAAAATGTTCGTTCGTTGGTCGATGCGATTGATTACCGTGACGAAGTCAACCGAACATCCAAGAACCGGGAGCAGGCGGATTTCCGTTGGGAAAACGTGGAAACGGTCATGAAGGCGGTCGAGCAATATGAGGGCGAGGCGGAAAACCCGACCCTGCATGATTTCCTCGACGTGAGTTCCTTGAACGGCGACGAGGGCCGTTACTCGAAAGAGGATCGCCGTCAGAATGCAGTTACACTTCAAACCATCCACAGCGCGAAAGGACTCGAGTATCCCTTCGTATTTGTGGCCGGCGTGGAAGAGGGCCTCCTCCCACACGACCGAAGCCTAAAGGAAAACTCCTTGGACGAGGAGCGCCGCCTTTTTTATGTGGCCATGACGCGCGCAAAACGGCACCTGACCTTATTCGAAGCCCACGCCCGCGTCAAGCATGGACGCGAGCGCATGTCAGTCACGAGCCGTTTCATGAAAGATATTCCAGCGGAACTCATCACGCAGCACATCTACGCCGCGCGCGACATGGTGGAAGCAAGAGTCGACCCGAATAAGGGACAAAAGAAGCCCAGAAAAAAGCGCACACGGAGAAAGTAGCCCTGGATGTAGAGAGTCGCGCGAAGCGCAACGGCAGAAGGTACCGATCTTGAACCACGAATGGACACGAATACACACGAATGCTGAGAATATTCGTGTCCATTAGTGTCCATTCGTGGTTCAAGGTGGCGACACGAACAGAAGTTTTGTCCGTAAACGCCGACGCGGGTGCGCCGAACGATTCTCATCTGATATCATGTGTGCCTCTAACACCCCTCCACCGATTTCCACCCTTTCAACTCAGAGGAATTCCGCATCGTGAACCTGCATCAAATTCGTGTTTATCCCTCGAAAGAGGCGCTCGCTAAAGAAGACCAATTCGCCTGGAAGTTGGCGGCTATGGCTACCGACGATACGCCGGTCGATCCCGACGCGCAATACATGGTAATCAATCGCATGATTGACACCGCATCGGTCGCGATCGCCTCGGTGAACCGGGGGCCCGTGTCCAATGCGCGAAGCCAGGCGCTCGGCCATCCGCGCTCGGGCGGATCCACCGTTTTCGGAATGCCCAACGACACGCGCTTCGACGCCGAGTGGGCGGCCTGGGCGAATGGCACCGCGGTGCGCGAACTGGATTTCCACGACACCTTCCTCGCCGCCGACTACTCACACCCCGGCGACAACATTCCCCCCATTCTCGCGGTCGCCCAACAGTTGGGCCGAAACGGCGCAGAACTGGTCCGGGGCATCCTCGTGGGGTATGAAGTTCAAGTGAATCTCGTAAAAGGCATCTGCCTGCATGAGCATAAGAAGGACCATATCGCCCACCTCTGCCCGGGCCAAGCCGCCGGCATCGGCACGCTACTCGGGCTGGACACGGACACGATATACCAGGCCATCCAACAGGCCCTGCATGTTTCGTTCTCCACGCGGCAGTCGCGCAAAGGCGAGATTTCGAGCTGGAAGGCCTACGCGCCGGCTCACTCCGGAAAACTGGCTATCGAGGCCGTGGACCGCGCCATGCGCGGTGAGAAGAGTCCCTCCCCAATTTACGAGGGGGAAGACAGCGTCATCGCCTACATGCTCGACGGCGCGGACGGCTCCTACGAGGTCCCGTTGCCCGGCCCCGGAGAAAATAAACGCGCGATCCTGGAAACCTATACCAAGGAACATTCTGCCGAGTATCAGGCCCAGGCGCTCATCGATCTCGCCTTTCGTATGCGTAAGAAAATCGAGAACACGGACGCTATCAAGCACATCACGTTGCACACGAGTCACCACACCCATTACGTCATCGGCACCGGGGCCAACGACCCGCAAAAAATGGACCCGAAAGCGAGCCGCGAAACCCTGGATCACAGCATCATGTATATCTTCGCCGTCGCGCTGCAGGATGGGACATGGCATCACGTGGATAGCTACGCACCGGAACGCGCTCAGCGCGCGGACACGGTAAACCTGTGGCATAAGATTTCGACGGTGGAGGATCCTGAGTGGACCCGCCGCTACCACGACCCCGATCCAAATGTGAAGGCCTTCGGAGCGCGTGTCGAGATTGAGTTTACCAATGGCGAGACGCTCGTGGACGAGATGGCCGTCGCGAATGCGCATAGCCTGGGCGCGCGCCCCTTCCAGCGCGACGACTATGTCGGAAAGTTCGAGACGCTGACGAAAGGAATAATTACGCCGGAAGAAAGCCAGCGTTTTCTCGACACAGTCCAACGACTGCCAAATCTCACCAAGGACGAATTAAGCGGCCTGAATGTGCAGGTTCCGCAGGAAACCTTGGAACGGGCCGAACGGGACAACCGGGGAATTTTCTAGGCCTGGAAAGATAGCTCGCCGGTCTTTGGCATCTCCCGACTGCTAAGGAAGTAGTTCTCAAGATCGCCACAAAAAGAGACAGCGAAGGAACAGGGCTAATTTTTTCGCCCGACCAGGCTTCCCCCGACAACATCCCCCTTGATCCCCCTTTGTAGGGGGACTCTTGCCCCCCCCCATGTTGGCGACTCTATTTTTGACCGGGTTCCTAAGAGGCGAACAGGTTTTTTTGTATTAGAAAGATGACAAATCTTGGCTGGATTAGGCGTAAACAACTGAATTGATATTTAGTATTTCTGTGTTATAATGACAATTCGAAAAGAATTTTTTTGGCTTTGATTAAATTCCTTGACACAAAATGCTGTAAGTGGCTGTATTGGCGACACTCTATATCGTTAAGACATTCTCGAAATTGATGAGAGGGTACAGTCGAGCGTAAACGACCCTAATGCGGGTGGTTTTATAGTAGTTATTTGGGTTCTATCGGGGGTAGATCCGAGCCTCGGTCGTCGAATACGAGGTCAACCAAAGAAAGTGTTGACATACAATATATTGTGTGATATAACGAAGCTGTTGGAATATATGGTACTTCATGAGATATTTAATCTGCGCGGGAACCGGTAGGAAGCGAAGAAGGAAATGAATTTTGTCCGCCTCAAAAGAAAAGGCTTTACAAAGCCCTGGTCGATGCCTATAATGCCGCCCTCTCGCCGAGGGAAACAGGGTGAAAGCCCCCCGAAAGAAAGAGGGGTAGGGTGCTGCTGCGGCGTTTTTTCCTTTTTTCAGTTGAATTAGTCATTTTGGACGGTCTGTGCACGCGACCGCATTATTCGTACTTTTATGGAATTAATTACAGTTGAATCATATTCAAGCGCAAAGGAACCTTCGTGAAGTTTGTTGAGCCCAAAGTTTTTCTCGTCGGAGAGACCCGGATTATGGAAGACGGGCTTCGCGGATATCTTGAGCATGTGGGCGCTCCTGATTGGTCGAGCGATGCGCCTAGTGACTCGGAGAAGCTGTGCGAAGTGATGGGGCGGTTGTGTTACCGCTCCTTCGAGCCGGGCCTCAACCCGAACGTCACACGCGTCCGCGAAGGCAACGAGAAGTACCTGGGCCATGTGCTGGAGGTGGGCCACGGTAGCGTGATTGAGCATCCGGTGTTGAATTTTATTTTCGCGGATGTGAGCCGGGTGTTCACGCATGAGCTGGTTCGCCACCGCGCGGGCACGGCGATGTCACAGGAGTCGCTGCGCTTTGTGCGACTGGACCGGCTTTCGGCCTATTTGCCGACGCACATTAAAGAAGACGAAGCGGGTATGGAAATATTTTCGAGTACGCTTGAGAAACTTGAGGAAGTTCAAATCGAGTTGGCCAAGGTTTACGACATTAACAACGAGAAAAAGTTTGACACGAAGAAGAAACTTACGTCGGCCTTTCGGCGTGTGGCGCCTATCGGCTTGGCTACGACTATCGGCTGGTCGTGTAATTTTAGAACGCTCCGGCATGTGATCGAAATGCGCACGGACCCTGGAGCGGAGGAAGAGATTCGGTTGGTGTTCGCGCAGGTGTATGAGATGGTGGCGGAGCGGTTTCCGAATGTGTTCGGCGACTATGAGGTGGAGGAAGTGGATGGGTTGCCTTGGGTTCGGACGGGGCATCGGAAGGTATAGATTAGAATAATGGATGATAAGAGGAAAATGCTCGAAGAGTTGACAGCAATTACTAATCGGCAGCTCAAGTTCGCGCCAAAGAGGTATGCGGAAATTCGTGAGATCTGCCAATCAGAATATGGCTGGCTAGAAATGGAGTCCTTTCGGGCTTCTATCTGTTGGTCAATTATTTCAGATAACTCGTTCGCCGCAATGACAAGTACCAATTCGCTCCTGGAATTCGCTCTGAAATCGGCTCTTGTCTCTGATTCCCTCAAACCAGCGGACGAAGAATTCGATGGTGATCCGATGGCCAAATTGTTGGATGAGATCGCAGAACCGAATCGGGAGATTGGCTCCCAGGTTTTGGATTGGACAATACGACGGGCCTGTACGCAGGGACTCATCAGCAAAACGCAAAAAAAAGAATTGCTCAAGTTCAAAGACGACTTCAGAAATGCCTATTCGCATATGGACTTGTCCAAATTGTTCGGCGATACCTCGATTCCGGTGACGGTTATCAGTATTGACGCGAAAAGTATCACGAAACGTGGTCATACCACAGCACGATTGTCCGATGCAGGGTTCTTGGCCGGTATGGCGATTCCAGAGCACGCAAAACAAAACGCAATTCCATATTTTCGGTACGTGGACGCACTTGTACGCGAGTTGAAGAGAACGGTATTTCCTAATGCGATAAGTATAGAAGCGGAAGTGGGACGACAGGAGGCAGGTAATGTTTGAAGTACGCGAGCGGTTCAAATTATCGGAGAAGTTTCTTGAGCAGTTTAAGGATCAACAGCCTGCCTGGGGTCCGTTGGGGTATGTGACATTCAAGCGCACTTACGCGCGGGTCGTCCAGTTGGACGGCGAAGAGGAGCGCACGGAAGAGTATTGGGAAACTGTTCGCCGTGTGGTGGAGGGCTGCTACACGATTCAGTTGAATCACTGCAAGAATCTTAAGCTGCCGTGGATTCCCTATAAGGCGCAAAAGTCGGCGCAGGAAATGTTTCGGCTGATGTGGGATTTCAAATTTCTTCCCCCCGGCCGCGGCCTGTGGATGATGGGTTCGGATTATATTTACGAGCGCGGTTCTGCGGCGCTGAACAATTGCGCGTTCGTTTCGACGGATGAAATTGAAGTCAGCTTTTCCGAACCCTTTTGCTTCCTCATGGATATGTCGATGCTGGGGGTGGGCGTGGCCTTCGACACGAAGGGCGCGGGCAAGGTTTTCGTGCAGAACCCGCAGCAGGCGGGCTACACGCATGTCGTTGAAGATTCTAAAGAGGGCTGGTGCGACTTGGTCCGATGCCTGCTCGACGCGTATATCGGCATCGGGAAACGGCCTGCGCATATTGACTATTCGAAGATCCGTCCAATCGGGTCCCCCATCCGGACCTTTGGCGGTATCGCGCCCGGAAACGGCCCGCTCATCGAATGCGTTAAGAACATCGATAGAATTCTGGAGCCGCGTGTCGGCGAGCGCATTACGTCGACGGACATTACGGATTTGATGAACGTCATCGGGAAGTGCGTTGTCTCCGGCGGCGTGCGTCGGACGGCCGAGTTGGCGCTGGGCTCGGTGGATGATGAGGAGTATCTGAAGCTCAAAGATCCGAAGCTGCACGAGGAAAAACTTCGGGAATGGCGCTGGGCCTCGAACAACAGTGTGCTTGCGGAGACGGGCACGGACTACACTGAGATCGGTGCGCAAACGGCGAAAAACGGCGAGCCTGGCTATTTCTGGCTCAGGAATGCCCAAGCGTATGGCCGCCTCAAGGACGGCGAGAACTGGGTGGACGAGAAGGTCGCCGGCACGAACCCGTGCGCGGAGCAGAGCCTGGAATCTTTCGAGATCTGCAATTTGGTCGAGACCTTCCCGTCGCGCCACGAGAATATCGTCGAGTATAAGCGGACGCTTAAATTCGCCTATTTGTACGCGAAGACGGTGACGCTTATCCCGACGCACAACGAACGCACGAACGCCATCATGTTGCGCAACCGGCGCATCGGCCTGAGCCAATCGGGCATCGTGGAATCTTTCGATAAGCACGGTCGGCGTGCGCATTTTCAGTGGTGCGACGAGGGCTATGAATACATCAGCAAGCTGGATCGCATTTACTCGCAGTGGTTATGTATTCCGGAAAGCATCAAGAAGACCAGTGTGAAACCGAGCGGCACGGTATCGTTATTGCCGGGCGTGACGCCGGGAATCCATTATGCGCACTCGGAGTATTATTACCGCACGATTCGCCTGGACAAGACGAGCCCGCTAACGGAATCGATCAAGCGGGCGGGCTACCGGATGGAAGAGTCGGTGTATGGTGACAATACGATCGTCGTCTATTTTCCAGTTCATCAGGAACATTTCTCCCGCTCGAAAGATGATGTCTCGATCTGGGAACAGGTGGAGAACGTCGCGCAGGTGCAGCACTATTGGGCGGACAATCAAGTCAGCGCGACGGTCACCTTCCGGCCGGAGGAGGCGCGCGATATCCCTAAAATATTGGAGCTGTACGAAACGCGTCTGAAGTCGATAAGTTTTCTGCCGCTCACCGACCACAATTACCCTCAGGCGCCGTATCAGACCATCACGAAAGAGGCCTTCGATCAAGCCTCGGCCAAGTTGACAATCCTGGACTTTGATTCCATCAACACCGACGAGGCCATGGATATATTCTGCGATGGCGACAAGTGTGAAATCGCCCCCGTTGCCGCGCCGCAAACGGAGGAGATCGAGTTCGCAGACGAATCGGAAGCCGGCACACCGGCTGAGCAGACCGCGCCGAGCCCAGCGCAAACTGAGCCCATCACCGCGAGGAATGAGGACGAAAAAGAGCCTATCCCCGCGGAGTAGTTTGCAGTACCTTCCCTTCTTGCAAGCCGACGGACCCTGCCTGGTCCGTCGGCTTGCCGCTTGTTGAGCGGAAATGGCCTGTCACTGGTAGCGCCACGTCGTTTCCGCTATACTGGCCGCGCAATCATTTGGGGAGGGAGATTTCGTCGCATGAGCAATATATTGCTGGTCGATGACGATGTGGATTTGGCGGAACTCGTCAGGACGAAGTTGAGCGCCGACGGCCACGACGTTATTGCGATCAATACGGGCGACGGCGCGTTCGAACTCGCAAAGAAAGTTAAGCCGGACATCGCGCTCCTCGATATCATGCTTCCCGGGATGACCGGCTATCAAATCTGCCGGCGATTTCGGAAAGATCCCGAACTCTATACCATGGGCGTACTGCTGCTTACGGCCTTTGGCGATGAGCCGGAAGTCATCCATGGGCTCGAACAGGGTGCAGACGATTACCTCTCGAAGCCCTTTCGCCTGGAGGCCCTGTCCGAGAAAGTCGTATCCCTCCAAAAACTTTTGGATGCCGTCAAACAGCGTAATCCATTGACGAACCTGCCGGGGACCGAGGCGGTAAAACGCGAAGTGAACCATCTGCTTGCGCGGGACATGCAAATCGCAACTTGCTATATCGACGTGATTGGATTCAAAGCCTACTGCGCGTCGCGCGGCAAAGACAGCCAAGTGCCGCTCGTGCAGTCCATTGCGAAAATTGTTCACGAGACGATTCGGAACATCAAGTTGTACGAGACCTATCTGGCGCACTTAGGTGGTGCGCACTTTGCGACGGTAACGCTCCTTGAAGATTACGAGCGCTATTGCACCAGCCTGATGCGCGAGTTCGACCGGCAAATGAGGCCGCTCTACACCGAAGAGGAGCTTGAGAAGGGCGCTATCATCACGTCCAACAAACACGGCATACCTGCGGAATACCCCCTCATGGCCCTCGCCATTGGCGTGTCCCACAACAAGCACCGCAAGTTTAAGAGCGCAAACAAAATGTTCGAAATACTCGCCCAGGTCCGCCAATTGGCCCAGCCCAACGGACAAAGCGCGGTCTTTGTCGACCGACGTACCGTCGATAGGTAGGCCGGCCCGTGTCGACGCGGACCCAACTTAAAACGATTGCCGTGATCGCCGTGATCGCGCTGCTTACTATTTTTACCCTCGAAAATCGCGTGGCCGTGTCCCTCGAAGAGCTTCGGAAGCGCGTCGAAACCAGCGCGCCGCGATGGGCAAATTACGAGGAAGACATCAAGGCGCAGATCGGGGCGACCCCCGCCGCCCAATGGGAAGGGAAACCCGTTTCCGCGCGGATTGACGGCGCGAATTTGTACGTGGACTTCGCGGTCACCGGGCCTTGGGTGGCGCGCAAACTCGCCCTGCCCCTCCTTGCCCACGACCCCTTGGGAAACACGTATCAAAACACGGGCGCCGAAATTGACGGCGCGCAAACGACCTACGTCTTCGTGCTCACCGAAGACGCCGCGCGCGACGGGCTTCTCTGGGTCGATCTAAAATATCCGCACCACGAGCGACGGCTGGTATTTTCCGATGATGGCGTTTGGGAAGCGGTCATTGAATAATTTTGGATCTTGACGCGGACATCGTTGCCTTGCCGAAGACCCACTTTATCGATGAGGACCTCAAGGCAAACTGAGAATAAGTCCACCCACCGGTCGGGCGATAGTCGCCGCATCCTCTTCGAGGAAATTTATCTGGAGGGGCTTTGACCGGGGGAATCGCTTTGCTCATCCCCCGGCTACATGCCGCTGCCCCTTCGGGACAGGCGCTTTTCCCGAACATGCAGCGTGGGCATCTTCACCGTCTGGCTACGAATCAAGGTGAGCTATCGGGGCTAGTGGTGTGATTTAAAATTCTGAATGCTTATACAAATTGTTCCTGAAAACTCCCGCTGCGCATGGGGTTGCACCGCAAGAAAAGGGACAGACACGTCTCCGCTCGTACCTCGCTTCGCTTGCGTCTACTTTTGAAAAGTCCAAAAGTCCCTTTTTTGCTTAGTTTCTTGAAGGAAGTTCACAAGGGTCGGCATGACGATTCAGCATTCGCTGCTTATAGATACGGCGAAAGCAACCGGGCTAGTCCATGGAGCAGTTTTTTGGCGAAGGGGCGGCCTTCTACGTCTTCCAGTGTGACTTGGGTAGCGCGTCGTTTTCTGTCTTCAGCGAATTCGCCTAGTTTCTTGGCGAGATCTCGGTTGTAGCATTCGACGTTGAATTCGAAGTTTAGCCGCAGGCTCCGAGGATCCCAGTTGACGGAACCGATGAGCGACCAGATGCCGTCGATGAGCATGAGTTTCGAGTGATCGAAGGGCGGCGGGGTCGTCCAGACGCGGCAGCCCCGGATTAGGATTTGCCAGAGTTGGGCGGTGGAAGCCCACTGGACGAGCGCGAGGTTGCTTTGTTGCGGGAGGATGATGTCCACATCGACGCCGCGCAGGGCGGCGGTGTTCAGCGCGCCGATGAGCATGTCGTTGGGCAGGAAGTAAGGCGTTACGATGAGGACGGATGAGCGGGCGCAACCGATAGCGCCCTCCAGCGTGAGGCGCAGCGCGTCGAGGTCGCTGTCGGGTCCGTCAGAAATTCCGCGTGCGCAGATGGGTCCGTCGCCGCGGAGATCGGGAAACCAGATGTCGCCTTTCAACGCCTCATTCGTCGAATACTCCCAGTCAGCGGCGAAGACCTCTTGGATTTGCGCGACGACGGGGCCGATCAGATGAAAGTGGAGATCGGGGACTGCGCGTTCCGCCGCCCCATTGCAGTAGTGCCGCTGCCGGATGTTTATGCCTCCGGTGAATCCTTCGCGCCCATCGACTACGAGGAGTTTTCGGTGGTTGCGTAGATTCGAGTAGTGTAAGAGCCACGGCACGAGCACGGGCAGGAAGGTGGCGACGGGAACTTTATCGCCGCGTAGTTTTTTCACAATGGAGGGCCAGGAATAACGCGCCCCCACTGCATCGATTAGTACGCGAACTTCCACGCCACGCGCGACGGCGTTCGACAAGGCGTCGACGAACTGCCCGCCCGCCGGGTCGTTGTCGAAGATGTAGGTGCTAAGGGTAATGGAATACTCGGCCTTGGCGATGGCTTCGAGCATAGCGGGATAGGTGTCGTCGCCGTTGCAGAGGGGCGTGACCTGATTGCCTGAGAGGAGCGGTCGGCCGGTAACGTTGCCCACCAGGGTGGCGAGGGCATTCATGTGTTCCTGCTCCTCGGCCAAGCCGGGAAAATCGTCGGGGATTGTGATGCAGGACGGGTCAGTGACTTCGACGGCGCCGTGGTTTCGTCCGCGCAGATTTTGCGCGCGCCGCTGGATCCGGTTGATGCCGAAAAGTATATACATGGCCGCGCCGATTAAGAAGGGGGTAAGCCAGACGATACCGACCCAAGCGATGGCCGCCCTTGTGTTTCTCTTGTAGAGAACGACGTGGGCGGAGACCGCGATGTTGACGACGAGGTACAGCGCGGCGGCTATGAAAGTCCAGGCGACGTAGAGCATATCAGTCGACCGCAATCCACAGGTTTGACATGCTAATCCTCCCGCTACGATTCGAATCCACTATAGCATAGGATCCGAGTGAGGGAGATTTTGCTTAGGGATTTGACCGAAATTACTTTGCCAAGATCGATGACGGAGCTGGTCATAAATAGAAATTTGCGGTCCTTACGGATATCGCGCCGGGCCACGGATGTTTCGTTGGCTAATCGCAGATTTTCTGTTAGAGTTTGTAAGCAAGGGAGCGCTTCATGATGCTTGCGATATCTTACGGCACAGTGAACAGACCGATGAGGATGACGGTCAAATCTCAGATCTCATGCGCGGTGTTCGGTTTGGCGTGCCTCTTAATACAGGCCGCATCCGCCGAATCTCCGAGCGCTGAGTTTACCGTCGGCGCCTCCTCAGTCGCGCGCGGCGACTGGTTTATGGTGGAGAGGGAAGGCGAGACTAAGTTTTTCTCGCTGTTTGACGTCGAGTGCGCTCCGGTGACGCATCCCCTCGCCAGAGAGGCGAAGGCCCTGACCCGCGCCGTGATCGCCGATGCGGCGCTCGGACTGACTGTTGTGGAGTGGCGCACGCCTACCTTGGCGCGGGTGGCCGCGTCGCTGGATGGACTCAGCCTTAGCGCGATTCTCGTTTCCGAAGGTTTGGCGGTTATCCGCCCGGGCGTGCAGACGCCGGAGAAACTCGTGGCCGAGTGCGACCGGGCCCGGGGCCTGCGATTGGGCTTTTGGTCGGATTACGGCGTGGCGCTGGAAGCGCTTCGGGGGATGGAGGGCCGGTACGGTGTGCTGCTCGAAGAGCTTGAGCGCCTTCACGCGGAGGAGATTCTCGAAACACGAACGCGCCAGCTTGCGCGCCTCAAGGAAATACAGCGCGTCATTTCCGACGACGAGTGGCGAGACGTGACCACGCGTGTGGCGCGCATTCTGTCGCCAAGCGAATTTCAGGGCGTTGCTTGGGCGTACCCGTCGCCCAGCCTAGAAAACGTCGGCTACTATATGGAAGCCTTAGGCGATTGGGAGTTGGGGCCGGCGTTTTCGCTGGAGTCCTTCAACGATTCTTCATATCAACCCGCGCGGAGCCGAAATCCATCGAGCAAGGCGGTTGTTGTGGCGCGGATCGAGGAAAATCTGGCGCGGCTGCGCGGTGAGGGCCGCGCGAGAAACGAGGCCAAACGTTCGGCCCGTGAAGCAGCGGCGCGCACGACGCAGGGATTTTTTGAAGAACTCCAATCGGAACAGATTGCGCGGACGACGCGCGCGCGAACGCCACTTTACCCCGCCTACCCCCATTCCTGGATCTGGCCCGATTCGAATCTCATGGTGAATGGCCAGTGGATGCCGCCGTGGAGCCAGGTCTTTATTATTACGCCAGGAACTGGATCTGGAAGTCGGCGTCGCAGCGGAACAGTTCGCCCCCGAAATCGGCGTAACGAAGAAAGGCGGCCCCGCGGGTCGTTGGACCCGCGGGGCCTCAAGGGAGTAGGCCTGTAAGCCGAGTTCTGTCTAAGTCCTGCCGAGGCAGGACTCGAGGCGGCCATTCATCTGGGTCACGTGTCGCCACGCGCCTCAAGCTTCCTACCCGGGAGCGGCGCGGACCACGCCAATACTCCCCTATTTGGAATTGCTCCCGGTGGGGTTTAGCCAGCCGGCCTGTCTCCAGACCGCTGGTGCGCTCTTACCGCACCTTTTCACCCTTACCTGTGCGACCGGGTTTCCCCTGCCGCCATCGGCGGTGTATTTTTCTGTGCCACTTTCCGTCGGGTCGCCCCGCCTTCGCGTTACGAAGCACCGTTGCCCTGTGGAGCTCGGACTTTCCTCGACATCGGATTCGATGCCGCGGCCGCCCAGCCTACTCTGGGGTGAACCATACCACAGGCGGACATCGGACGATTAGTGCCTGTTTCCCGGACGACCGTAGAATTGTACATGGTCGAGCAGGTCGAAATTTGCTAAATATATAAAAAGGTTGATTTTTCGTCGGTTACGGCTGTACAATTTCGAGTGCAAGGCTCTCAGTTGCAGAAATACGGCTATAAGGGTCAACGAGAAAAGAGGCCGCAAATGGAAGCTAAAACAGAAACAACCGAAGAACAACGATCCGAATCCGTCAAGATGACGGTAACTTTGCCTCGCAATGTGGCTGCTTTTTTGCGATGGAAGGCGGAGGTCGATGGGATGAAGCGCGATGAATTGCTGCGACGGATCATCGTTCATTACGCCCAAAAGCTGCGTGAGCAAGATTTTCGCACGCCACCGATTGACGATTAGGCTGAAGTTCTTCCTGGTCCCAACGACACGGCGACCGTAGAGCAGCGCCAGCTTACCCTATCAATTTTTCTTTCAATTTTTTCCATCCCTTCTTGACGGGATTCGCGATAGGGTCGAGCAGGCCGTTGAGGGTGACAATTTCGCCCAGGAGGCTCCGCAGCAGGATCGACGTGAGCGCTCCGGCCGAGACGGCGCGCGATTCGTTTAGATCCTTGAGGTGAATGCTCACTAGACTCATGCCCGCCGAAGTCAGGGGAATGGCGTTCGTACTCAGATGCACTTCCGCGTCATCGCACCGCAACGACTTCACTACGAAACCGGACGGCTCATTTTCCCCGGCTGCTTCTGCGGCCGTCGCAAGTCTTCCGATATTGGTCCCCTCCCCTATTTCCACCCGATAGCGAATCTCCATGCCTTCGAGGGAAAGTTCCTCGATAACGCGCACTTTTGAGAAGACCGTGGTCGGGTCAAGGCGGATGACGATGCGTTCGCATTTCAAGGCCGGACCCTTCTTGAATGCATCGGGATTCATGACCTCCAGGCCCGTTACCTCAATGG
>JAPYPO010000629.1 GCA_029937645.1 Candidatus Hydrogenedentota bacterium | reverse complement strand
ATTTGACGTGTACCTCAAGGTCGTCACTGCGCATGGATTCGACGAAGTGATTGAGGTGGGCCTTATAACCGTCGAGGTCGATCCACCCACTGCAGCCTTCCGCGTGGACAACGCTAACCCGGAGGTCGGCGAACCCGTCCGATTCACAGATGTATCTCTCCCAGGTTCCGCCGCGATCACATCGTGGTCTTGGACCTTCGGCGATGCGGGTATAAGCACGGAACGTAATCCTGTCAACGTCTATCTTGAAGAGGGTGTCTACACGGTGAGCTTGACCGTCACCACCGCTCATGCCAGCGACAGCATTACCCTAATCGACTTCATCGATGTGGTCACGGCGCCGCCCTCGGCTGCCTTCAGTGTAAATAACCGGCGGGCGTTGCCCGGCGAGACGGTTATTTTTACTGACGAATCCGATCCCGGTACGGCCCCGATTACAGCCTGGGCATGGTCCTTTGGCGATGGCACGGTGAGCGCCGAGCGAAGCCCATCGCATCAATACAGCACCACGGGAAACTATGAAATCGCCCTGCAAGTCACCACGGAGGACGGGCGAGACTTCGTCGTTGAGCCGGCGTATATCGTGGTTACGCCGGGTACCGCGCTCGACGCCTACGTGCGTCAAGAAGATCCCACTTACACCTATGTGGGCGTTGGCACGATAACGGACACGCCTGGCGTGACCGGCCACGTAATCGATATGATGTCGCAGACATGGCGAAGCGGGGCTGATGTAGACCGCCCTGGCTGGGACCACTGGCTTACTATCATCGAGCCCACGGCGGTCACGCAGTCCACTGCGCTGCTCTTCGTCGCAGCAGGTGGATCCTCTGACAACGCGCCCACGACCATCGACCCCGATTTAGCGGCCATCGCTATTGCGACCGGATCGGTCGTGGCGGTAGTTGAACAGACCCCCAACCAGCCTCTTCATTTTACGGGAGACCCCTTCCCGCGCTCCGGCGACGATCTCATCGCCCATTCGTTTGACAAATTTATCACCTCGTTCAACGTGGGGCCGATCGACAGCACATGGCCCGCGCTGCTGCCGATGGTCAAAGGGGTGGTTCGCGCTATGGACACCGTCCAGACCTTTTTAGATGACGACCGCACCTCGAACAGAGTCGTCGTCAAAGACTTCGTTGTCACAGGGATTGGCATTCGCGGGTGGACAGCATGGCTGACCGCCGCGGTCGATGGCCGTGTGGCCGGCGTTGCGCCGATGGCCCACGATTGGGTGAACATGCTGCCGCAATCCATGCATCACTTTGATGTCTACGGCTTCTACTCCGAGACCCTCTACGATTACGATGAATCCCAGGTATTCCAGCGGCTCGGCACGGCGGCTGGCAAGGCCTTGCGCGATATCGTAGACCCCTACGCCTACAACCCCCGGTACGCGACCTTACCGAAACTGATCGTCAGCTCGACCGGTGACCAGTCGTTCGTGCCCGACTCTTCGCGCTTATTTTTAGATGAGTTGCCCGGCGAGACGCAGATCGCGTATATACCGAATGCAGACCAAAATCTGGATACCTCGATCATCCTCAGCGCCATTGGCCCATGGTACCGTTCGGTTCTCGAAGGCATCGCGCGGCCCGAATACACATGGTCCCTTAACACGAGTGGAAATGAGCTACAACTTGTGGTCACCCCCGAGTCCACCGCAACCGGCGCACGTGTGTGGCGGGCCAGTTCGCAGAACCGCGACTTCCGCTTCGACGAGGCACTGAACCAGTTTCCCGTGCCTGAATGGTCCGCGATTGAGCTCACACCCAACGGAGCGGGTCAGTACACTTGGTTCGTCAATGAATTGAATACGGGGCCCTGGGAAGGCTTCCTTATTCAAATCGACTTTGACAGCGGCTTCGTTGTTGGCGGGCAAGATATCCCCTATATGTTTACGACCGACGTCACCGTTTCGCCCCGCGATTTGTTCCCCATGCAGATGTTCAGTCCACCCGTGGCCGCTTTCGCTGTGGACACCAGAACGCCGGCCGCAGGCGAAACTGTCATGTTGAGGGACACGACCCCGTTAAGCTCGGGCCCGGTAATTCGTTGGCTATGGGATTTTGGAGATGGATCCCCGAACAGCAACGAACAGGAACCAAGCCACGCCTACACGATTGGCGGCAGTTACACGGTAAGTTTGACGGTTACGACGGTGCACGGAAGCAGTACCAAGACGAAAGTGAACTTAATTACCGTGTTGTAATGCGGCGCTGCTCTGGTAATACCGTTCCTGGGCCACCGCTGGGCCAGATTTTTTTCTACGCTGAACGCGTCTAATTCCTCAGCCTAGCGCGGAGTGGCCGCGACCAAATCGTCCGAACTGATATCGTCCAGATATCTTCTTTCCTGTCATTGCGAGTTAGAACCCGCTTCGCGGGAAATTGGGATAAGGACAAAAGCGA
>JAPYPO010000628.1 GCA_029937645.1 Candidatus Hydrogenedentota bacterium | reverse complement strand
AGGTGCTACACTTTTACACCGCCACCCGCTGCACTTTTACTCCGCCGTTTACAATTTTCACCTCGTTGATTGGTCTTTGCCGCACAATTCTTTATACACACTTTACTTGAAGCCATCGAATTTTTCTAGGATACTGCTGGGGAGCCAAACTTGCCCATGGGGTATTCTTGACTTAACGAGGTCGTGATTTCCATTTCTGAGCCATTCTCGTCTCTGAATATTTCGCAAATGGGAGGACAACCACCGCTTTATTATACATAAGGATTGCTTCATGGCCCGATGGCGGCAGTATCAGGATGAGCTCAACCGATTGCCGGTGCGGCATGAGGATTGGAAATATTGAAAGAAAGCATTGATCAAATCTTGATCATCACGATCCGTTCATCCAGGGAAGAGGCCGAATTGGAGGGCACCATCATTGGCAACTGAAGAGATTAGCTGCGTAATCTGCGACGAGAAAGCAGAGAAACAGGAATCTTTGGGCGGGGAGACTCTGACGTATTACTTTGACTGCACCAATTGTGGGAAGTACGCCGCACCGGTGGAGGCATACAGCATGCTCTCCGAGGAGATCAGGCAGGACTCAATCCGTCGGGCAGCCGTATCGCACGAGATATTTAGGCGGCAGCAGGAGGGCCACGTGAAGCTCACCTGCGACAACTTGAGTGAATGGGCCAGCAATGATCTCCCCACACCAGGTGAACAGATAGAGAACATCATCCTATGGCTGGGCGAATCAACACGTGCGGTTGGTATTAGTCTAAAATTCGCGACAGCTACTAATCGCGCACGGTTCGGAACGGTCAGCAAGGAGGCTCTGAATGAGCTGCGTAAGTTCCTTCTTAGTGAAAAGCTCATCGAACTCGCGATGCACGGAGATTGTTCACTAACGATCCCCGGCTGGGGAAAGTACCATGAACTTCGAAGCGGGAGGACGGATAGCATGACAGGCTTCATGGCAATGAGGTTCGCGAAAGATACAGAAATCGCGTACCGCAGTTGTTTTATACCCGCTGCTCGGCGAGCTGGATTTGAACTGAAGACCGTCAATGAAGAACCGGAGCATGGCCTGATTGATGATCAGATTCGGGTGGGAATTTTCACGTCAAGATTCACTGTTGCTGATCTTACGCACGACAACAGTGGCGCATATTTTGAAGCGGGCTTCGCTGAGGGGAACGGCAAGCCCGTCTTCTATACTTGCAAAAGGGAATTCTTCGAAAATAGCGAGGTCCACTTCGACGCCGAACACCAGGTGATCACGATGTGGTCAGAGGAAGAGTTTAAGGAAGCCGGAGACCAACTCACGGCGATGATTCGGCGGAAGTTCCCGGATGAAGCCAAAATGGAGGACTGACTCAGAGTCTCCGTTCTACTCGCGCCAGTATTATCGATGCCTTGCATCCGAGTGAATTCGCTAGCCTCATGATCACGCCAACAGTGGGATTAGCGAGTGCCATTCTGATAGTTTGGAACCTACTCGCGATAGGCGCGAGCGGGTGCATTTGGGAGATGTCAGATTATGTACTTGCAGGTCATAGGGCGGTTTGTGGGCCTGCTGCTCATATGCGTCGTTTCACTATACACATCCGTTGTGGAGGCAGAGGACACCTGGCCTACATGGCGCGGCCCGAATTTTGACGGGATTTCCGTGGATGGAGATCCGCCGCTCACGTGGAGCGAGACGGAGCATGTGAAGTGGAAGGTTTCGGTGCCGGATACGGATAATTCGACGCCGGTGGTATGGGGTGATCGGATCATTTTCTTGTCATCGGAGCCAACCGCAGAGGACCGGCGAACGCGTCCCTCGAAGACTTCGAACCGCGAGATTTTTACGAAGATGCCGACGGTACCGTACCGGTTTAACGTCGTCTGCCTTAGCCGCGAAGATGGCCGTACCCTGTGGTCGACCACCGTCGCGGAGGCGATTCCCCATGAAGGCCACCATCCGGACACGGGCTTCTCTCCCTACTCGCCCGTCACGGATGGTGAGTATATTTGGGCCGGCTTCGGTTCGCGCGGGCTCCATTGCCTGCGTATGGACGGCACGATAAAGTGGTCGGTCGATTTGATGCAGATGCTCACCTTCCGCGGTTTCGGCGAAGGAAGTTCTCCGGCCATCGCGGGCGACACGATTATTGTGGTGGGCGATCATGGAGGCCAATCCAAGATATGGGCCTTCAACAAGTTGACCGGTGAAAAGCGCTGGGAAAAGGATCGCGACGAAAAGACCTGTTGGCCCACGCCGGTTATTGCCACGGTTGACGGTCGCCCCCAGGCCATTGTTGTCGCGGTAAATGCCGTGCGCGCCTACGACGTGGAGACGGGCGACGTCGTCTGGCATGCGAGCGGGTTGACGCGTGAGGCCATTCCCAGTCCGCTGCTTGGCTTCGGCATGGTCTATGTCATGAGCGGTTCCCAAGATC
>JAPYPO010000069.1 GCA_029937645.1 Candidatus Hydrogenedentota bacterium | reverse complement strand
ATCGATGCCGGCGGATCTCAAGATGACTCTTCCAAATGGGAAATCCGGGGTAAAACCCTTCTCTGCCATAGCCCTTCAGAGGTGTACGCTGAAAGCGTTAAATTCCTCAGCCCAGGGTCGGCGCGAAGCGCGCCACCCTGGGTCGAGAGTGTATCCAATCATCGTATTACCCTGAAAGGGTTAAACAGTAATGTGGAACCCTTTCAGGGTTCAATCTTGGGCTAATCGGTTACCCAGGGTACGCTGCGCGAACCCTGGGCTGAGGAATTTAACGCTTTCAGCGTACACTGCCAAATCCCATGTACGCGGTAAAGGCGCGCTTTTTACGCTACTGCCTCTGAAGCGACAATAGCGGAATTGCGCCCTTATCCAATTCCACATTGCCCGCGGTGCGATGGATACTTGCGCAGTCAAACCTCAACCCTTAAGCGCGCCCATCGTAATCCCGCTGGTGAGTTGCCGCTGCAAAACGATATAGACCAGAAGGGTCGGCACGATGACAATAACAAGCCCCGCGAAGAGCAGTCCGAAATCGGTCTTGTATTGGGCCTGGATACTGACGCTCGCGAGGCCGAGAGGCAGTGTTTTGTTTTCGGTGGAGTTCACGAAGACGAGGGCAAAAAGATACTCGTTCCAAAGGCCGAGGAAGTTGAAGATGGCTGCGGTGATGAGGCCGGGCCGGGCGAGGGGGAGCATGATGTGGCGGAAAACGGCGAATTCGCTGCACCCGTCGATGATGCCCGCTTCGCGGAGGGTGCCGGGGAGTGACTTGAAAAATCCGGTCAGGAGCAGGATCGTGAAGGGCAGGCTGAAGGCGATGTAGATCCCGATGAGGCCCGAGAGCGAGTCGTGTAACTGAACCTCTGCGCCGAAGGGTCTCGCCAGGATCGACAGGGCGTCGGACATGCGCGTGAATTGGAAGAAGAGCGGCAGGAGGATCAGCTGTGCGGGGATCATCATGCCGCTGATGAAGTAGAGGAAGAGGACCCGGTTGCCCCGGAAGGGGAGGCGGGCCAAGGCGTAGGCCGCCATGCTGGATACGGCGAGTATGCAGACGAGCGATACGGCGGTTACCAATACACTGTTGAGGAAGAACGTGCCGAAGTGGGACGTGACCCACGCGTTCGCGAAATTGGCCTTGGCGGAATCCCAGGGATCAGGCTCGCCTGCCTCTTCGGCGTGGGGGGACCCGGTCAACACCCACGGCGCGCCGAAAGGGTTCTCGAATATTTCTTTCGAGCTGCGCAGCGAATTGGCAAAAACCCATATCATGGGCAACACCACGGCAAGAAGCCATAGGGACAACAAGGTGTAGGCTGGTATTTTCAGTGTGGAGCCCATCAGTATTCCAACGCCTCCCGCCGCGACAACTTCAGCGCTACCAGGGTGGAGGCGAAGACGATGAGAAAGAGCATGACGGCCACGGCGGCGGCGTAGCCCACGTTATACTCACTGAAAACTTTCTGATAGAGAACCGTTGCCATGACGTGGGAGTCCGGCGTCGGGTATTGGTTTTCCATGACCCACACGGCGTCAAAAAATTTCGCGCATCCGATGATCATGAAAATGAGGCCGACGACGATAACTTCGCGGATCATGGGGAGCGTGACGAAGCGAAATTGGTCTACGGGCGTCGCGCCGTCGAGGGTCGCCGCTTCGTAGTACTCCTCGGGAATGCCTTCCATTGCGGCGAGGAAGAGGACCATATAAAACCCGGTCGCGGTCCAGATGAGCATGGGTATGAGGGCGAAGATAAGGGTGCGCGAATCGGTGAAAGAGACGGGGAGTTTGTCTTCCAGCCAGTCGATTCCTGCGGCCGAAAGGGCTTGATTCAACGCACCGAGCGCGCCGTTGAAAACCCCGAATTCGCTGGTGCTGTATAGGAGCATCCACAACAACGCTACTGCTACGGCGGCGATGATATTGGGAAAGAAAAAGGCGACCCGGAATAGGCGCGCGCCATAGATTTTCCGGTGGAGGAGGGCGGCGAAGATAAGCGCTAGAGAAAGAGTCAGTGTGCCGCCCACGCCAGCAAGAAGCGCGTTATTGCTTAGCGCGGAAAGGAACAACCCATCGGCGAACAACTCCTCAAAATTTCGGAGCCCCACCCATTCCGGCGTGCCGAGCCCGTCCCACTTCTGGAGGCTGTAGATGAGCGCGCGAATTCCCGGCCACGCGACGAATACCGTAAAGAGCAGGAAAGCTGGGGCTAGGAATGCGATGTTGAGATTGCGCTGTTGCCGCCGAATCGTCAATGCGGTTCTCCGTATTTTTCGGGATTATAAGGAACATAGGCGGGCGGGTTGAGATCGGGGTTCTTCAGGGCCGCAGCCACCCCATCGTCTAGCGCCTTGCCGAAGGCTTCCGGGGTCATCTCGCCACGCAGCAAGGCGGAAATTGCGACGTTCATATCCTGGTTTCTCCACTCGTGGAGCAGGTCACGCAGGCGCACGTTGTAAAGGCCTTGGGAGGCTTCAATAATATCCAACACGGATCCGAGGGCGGGCGTCAACGATGCCCTGGGCGTGGCGCCCTTGAGTGGCGAGATGACACCGATACGTTCGCCCATGTCGGCCGCCTTGTCGCGCGACACCATGTACTTCGCGAAATCAAAAGCATCCTCTGGATAGCGGGCGTCTACCGGTACGAAGAGAAACTCCATGCCTTGCGCGTGGACCATGGCGGGATTCCCTTTGCCGTCCGCGACCGCGGGAACGGTGAAGCAGCGCATTTCAAAGCCCCGCGGCGTGACGTCTTTCATCTCATTCTCGATCCAGATGCCACAGAAAATCATGGCCGCATTTCCCATGACGAATTCATGCTGGCTGTCCGTGTGCGTCATGGCCATGGCCCCGCGTTGAAAGTGCTCTACCGCCAGATCCTGCATGAGGCCCGCCGCGCGCACGGCGTCGGGATGAGAAAAGGCCCCCGGTTCTAGATTGTTGATGCGGTTGATGGCCTTGAGCCCGCCGACCCGCTGGTACAGGGAGACGAGCGTGTTCCAACCATAAAAGCTAGCATACTTCCCCTGGAACGACAGCGGCGCAATGCCCTCCGCGTGAATGGCCTCGCAAAGCTCGAGGAATTCCCGCCAGGTTTCGGGGGCCTCCCAGCCATGTTCCCGGAACATACGCGCGTCGTACCAACACGTCCACGCCCCGTACGCGGCTGGAATGGCGTAGACCTTCCCATCGCTTCGATACATGTCCAACATGCCGTCGGAAAATTGATCGGCCCACGTACCCTCGCCTCCGTAGCCGGGCGAAGCGAGCGCTTCATCAAAGGGGAGCAACTTGCCGCGTTCGATAAGCAACCACAGAGGAAGGCGCTCGTCCAGGATAAGGTCGGGTGGATCGCCACGCAAGAGGCGGGGTTTGATGATATCCGCCGTGCGCGGGTCGCCCCATAGTTCGATGGATAGGCCGTCCCGCTCCGCGCTGTATTCTTCCGCGACTTTTGTGTGCCACTGAATCCCGTATCCCCCCTCGAAGATAGCGACCTCCAGTTCGCGGTGGTCGTCGTCCTCGTTCGGAACCGGATGGATCGCGTCACAGCCGCACGCCAACGCGACCAAGGGCAGCAGTATGAGGAGTTGTTTGCACACGTTGGAGAACATGCTAGAGAGTGTAGAGAGGCGGCCGTATCAAGGCAAACTTGAAGACGCGTTCGATTGAGGCCACCGAACATTCACCCGCCTGCGAGTCGCCCACGAGTGGCAATCCTCTCCGCAGCCTGTTCGGC
This sequence comes from Candidatus Hydrogenedentota bacterium, assembly GCA_029937645.1. Lineage (GTDB taxonomy): Bacteria > Hydrogenedentota > Hydrogenedentia > Hydrogenedentales > JAPYPO01. The sequence goes on along the minus strand of JAPYPO010000069.1, from coordinate 9,990 downwards.
TACTTCCGCCACCGCGAGGCTCATGGCCGCCGCAAAACCCGACGGGTCCTTCGAGGGCAAGACGGATTCGGCGGTGAGTGTTTCAACCCACAAGACCCCTTCGCCGAAGCGCTCGCGCAATTCGAAATGCACCTCGCATACGGCCAGCCACTCCGCGCCGCCCCGCGCTTGATCGAATTTTCGAATTTCCCCCGTCAAGACGAGATCGGGCCGCGACAACTCATAGGCATACCCTGCGTCGGCAAAACCTCCACCCAAAACAACCGCGCTAACGACCGCGCGCGTTACGGTATCACGGGGCATTTCCGCCCATTCGTTAAACGCGTCAAAACCAAGCGCCCGGTCGGGCTCCGTGTAGACCATCGGCTGTTTGTACATGCGCGCGTAGCCGAGCTTATACACGCCCAACGATAGTCTGCTTCGTTCGTGCTTCGGCGGATCGGGGTTGGGGTTCAGCGTATAAAACCGGGTCGGCGTATAAGTAGAGGCCAGACATCCACCCAGCATGATCACCAACGCGATGGCCAGCGGGAACATCTTCGTGTCTATTGCGCCACACCTGAGTTTCATTCGGCCGCCTTCGGTTTGCCACGCCCGCGAATGAGAGCGGCGGGATCCTGTTGGATGGCTTGAACGAGCGCGTTCACGGAATCGACGGCCTCCGTCAGGGAGTCTAAGCTGTCGCGGACTGAATGCTCGATATTATCCGTTTCGTGGAGGACGGACTCGCCGATTACGGTTACAAAAGAAACCGTCTTGTCCAACTTCTCGGTGAAATCGGCGATGTTGGCGACGGCGCGTTGCAAGTCTACTTGAATGGCCTCGATGTTGAGCGGCTCCAGTTTTTCATGCGACATTTTGATGAAGGCGTTTGCGCCTTCGACCGCTTCACCGACGTCCTCCGCAAGATACTGCATATCTTTGCCCATCTGCGTGTACTCTTTGATCGCCCGTTGGGCGCTGAGCGTCAGGCCGACCATCACGGTTTCCGTTTTATCGACGAACTCGCTCGAGTTCACCAGCAACCCGTTCACATTCTCCACCACCTGCATCAGAGCGCCCGCTTCCATACCGTCGGAAGCCATACGGATGTTATGCATGAAGCCCGTTATTTCATCCATCGCGCCTTCTAGTTTGACGAGAAGATTTCCGAAGCTGTTCGTAAAACTAGTGATAATCGATTTTTCGACAGGAATGGTGGATTCGTTGGCCAGGACCGGGGCATCCGCTTCGCCGCCGCGCAATTCGATCGCCATGGTGCCGGCGACCGGGCTAAACCACACGAGCGTGGCCGTGACGCCTTCGCGCAGCGTTACTTTTTCAACCTCGACGGAAATATGCACCCGCGCCGTCCCATCGTCGTTGACATAGATGTCGATCACCGATCCAACCGGAACGCCCAGGTATTCGACCATGCTGCCCGTGCTCAGGCCCAGGATCGAGTCGTCAAACTCCATCCAGTAATTTGTCGTGGCGGCGGTCGAAACGCCTTTAATGAGGAAGAGGCCGCCGACCATCATCGCAACGCAAACGATCAGGAAGACGCCCACCTTTGTCTTCTGAGTTTTCGTTGCCATCCGTTGCCTTTCCGTAAATTACAAGCTGCGCTGAAGAATCGCCTCGTCGGGTCGGCGCTCGAAAAACTGGCGCGTCCGCTCGACTTCGCTGTGTTCCGCCTCCGCCACCGTCCCATCGAAAATAACGTGGCCCCGGTCCAGCATGAGGACATGGTCCGCTACCTTGCGAATCGAATCCAACTCGTGCGTCACAATAATTACCGTGATGCCCAGTAAACGTTTCAGGGCTAGTATAAGATCGTCGAGCCCCGCAGCCATAATCGGGTCCAACCCAGCCGAGGGCTCGTCGAAATATACGACCGGCGGATCCAGCGCGATGGCCCGCGCCAAGCTGGCCCGCTTCCGCATTCCACCCGACAACTCCGAGGGCATCATACGCTGCGCGCCCGCGAGGCCCACGAGGCTAAGTTTCAAATCAACGACCGAGGCAATTAAGGTCTCGTCCATGTCCCCGAATTCGCGCAATGGCATGGCGACATTTTCGCCGACGGTCATGGAATTGAACAGGCCACTCGACTGAAATGCGATCCCGATGGTGCGCTGGAGCGCGGACAGTCCATCCTCGTCCAAAGTCATAATATCCTGACCCGCATGGATAATCTGACCGGAGGTGGGCGTCAACAAGCCGGTCATATGTTTGAATAGCGTCGTCTTTCCGCAGCCGCTCCCGCCGATCACCACGAAGATCTCATTCCGCTGGACGGAAAAGGAGACACGGTCGAGGACCAACTGCTCGCCGTAGTGGGCGACCAGATCCTGAACCTCTATGAAGGCATCACTCATCGTATACTCAATACTCCGCGCCGCGAATTTGTTCCCTCAATCGCTACGGTTGGGAGTAGGCTCGCCCTCCCGATCAGGCCTTCTAAGTCAACAGCCGTCAATCCAGCACATAATAAAAAACCGCCGCAAACACCATATCAATACAAATAATCGCGAAAATATCCATCACCACCGCACGAGTCGTCACCAGCCCTACGCCCCGCGAGCCGCCCGTCACGCGCAGCCCGTTGTGGCAGCCGATCAATACGATGACATACGCAAAAATAACCGCCTTCAGCATCCCCTGAATGATATCGCTATATACCGCCGCCGCCAACAACTCACGGCCCCACGCGCCGCTGTCGATTCCCATGGCCATGATGCCCCACACCGATCCGCCCGCGATGCCGGCAACCATGCCGAGCGCCACAAGGCAGGGCATCACAATGAGGAGGGCGAGGACTTTCGGCGCGACGAGAAACTGGGTCACGTTTAACCCCATGCCGCGCAGGGCGTCGATTTCTTCTTGAACCTTCATCGTGGCCAATTCCGCGGCGATGGCCGCGCCTGTTCGCGCGGCGACAACCGTGGCTGTCATGACGGCGGCCAGCTCGCGGGTGAAGGCGATGGTCGTCAAATCGGCTACAAAAATCACCGCGCCGAAATCGGAAAGCTGCGCCGCGGACAACATCGCAATAATCAGCCCGAGCAGAAAATTCATCATGAAATTGATCTTCACCGCGCGTACGCCCATTTCGTAGAGCTCGTCCATCAGCAGACCCCCGCGGAATCCGCGTCCGTCGAAGGGAGCGATAAACGTCCAGTAGACGGAATCGACCGCCAGTCGGAGGAATGCGCGCGTTTCGTCGAGGGCGTCGATGGCCGCGCCGCCCATGCGTTGCAGCGGGTTATCTCCCGGTTCCGGTTCGGGCGCTTCGGCGGTGAAACCCGGCCGGATGAGTTCCATAAATTCCGCGACCGATCCGGATTGCCCCTCCAGTTGGAAGATGCCGTTGCGCGCCCGGACCCACGAGGCGATCTCCATGAGCCACGCGCCGCCCGGCGACGTGACGGAGCGCGTCTCGGCAAGGTTGAGGAGAATCGTTTCGCCTTCGGCGACGTTTCCCTGGCGCACGGCCTCCAGCAAGCCTCGGCCTGAATCACGGTCGAGCGCGGTAGGGCAATCGAATCGTTTTACGCTCATCAGGAGGTCGTCTCCGCCTTAGCCAAAAATTCCGATTCCGTCAAAACCGCCACACCTAACTCTTGCGCCTTCTTGAGCTTCGAGCCCGCGTCCGCGCCTGCCACGAGGAAATCCGTCTTCTTACTTACGGAGGAACTCGGCCGACCACCCAGCTTCTTGATGAGGCTGTGCATACCGTCGCGCGTAAATTCTTCCAGCTTTCCCGTGACCACAAAGGTCTTTCCTTCGAATAGCTTCGGCCCGCCGTCCGTCTCTTGCGCCTCTTCAAGGGTGAGTCCGCGATTCCGAAGCCGCTCTATAAGCGCCTGATTTTCCGGTGTATCAAAGAAGTCCGCGACCGTCGCCGCGACGATTTCGCCTACCTCATGTATGTCCTTTAGTTCCTCTTCGGTTGCCTTCGCGAGCGCATCCATCGTGCGGAAGTGGTTCGCCAGGATTTCGGCGGTCGCGCCGCCCACATGACGGATGCCAAGCCCGTTCAACAAACGGCTCAGTGATTGCGTCCTGCTCTTCCCGATGCCATCGATTAAATTTTGCGCCGATTTCTCTGCCATGCGGTCGAGTTCTTGCAGGGTCTCGGCCTTCAATCTGTACAAATCCGACGGATCCTTAACCAGGCCGCTGTCCACCAGTGATTCGATAATCGCCGGACCCAGGCCCTCGATATCCATCGCGCCGCGGCTGGCATAGTAGGCCAGCCGCTCCTTCACCTGCGCTGGACAGGCCAGATTCAGGCAGCGAACGAACACGCCTTCCGGGTCTTTCTGCAGCTCGGTTCCGCAAGCAGGACATTCCGTGGGCGGTTTAAAAGCTGCGAGATTTTCGTGGCCTTCATCGTCGACAAAGCGCAGGATTTGCGGAATAATCTCACCGGCTTTTTGCACTTCGACGATATCCCCTACGCGCAGATCTTTCCGTTCCAGATCTTCGAAGTTATACAAGCTCGCCCGCTTCACCGTTGTACCCGCCAGCGCCACCGGTTCCAATTCAGCGACCGGCGTGATGGCGCCCGACTTCCCCACCTGAACGGAAATGCCGAGCAGCTTCGTCCGGGCTACATCGGCAGGGAATTTATATGCAATCACCCAGCGCGGCGATTTCGAGGTGGCGCCCAAGCGTTCCCGCTGCGCCTGGTTGTCGAGCTTCACGACTAGGCCGTCGGTCTCATAATCGAGATCCCGGCGCTGCGCATCCCACGCGTCACATTGTGCGATTACCGCATCGATACTTGAGCAGACTTCTCGCAACGGATTGACCGAAAATCCATACCTCTCCAATCGGCCCAAGGTATCTTGATGCGAGTCCAGCGTCGCGCCTTCAATCGGCGCGATGTCGTACAAGAAAATATCCAAGCGGCGCTTGGCGACCTCCTTCGAGTCCAGCATTTTCAGCGTGCCCGCCGTCGTATTTCGAGGATTCGCGAGGGGCGCTTCGCCCTCCTTCTCGCGGAGTTCGTTGATCCGCTCCAGTTCCTGCCTGCGCATGAACACCTCGCCACGAACCTCCAGCGTACCCGGCGGGTTTCCCTCAAGCTTCAACGGCACCGAGCGAATGGTCTGCACGTTCTTCGTTACATCGTCGCCCCGCACGCCGTCACCCCGGGTTATCGCGCGGACGAGCGTGCCTTTTTCATACCGCAGCGCAATGGCCACGCCGTCGAGCTTGAGTTCCACCACATACGCCGGCGCGTCGCCTTCCTTCAGGCCCTTGAGAACACGCTCATCAAATTTCCGGAGTTCATCGTAGGTGTAGGTGTTATCAATCGAGAGCATGGGCACGGCGTGATCCACCGTCTCAAAGCCGTCAAGCGGTTCGCCGCCCACCCGCTGCGTCGGCGAATCGGGCGTCGCCAGTACCGAATATTCCGCTTCGAGGTTTTGCAGCTCGCGCAACAAGGCGTCGAACTCCACATCAAATATTTCCGGTTGAGCCTCAACGTAATACAGACGGTTGTGCCGCTCAAGTTGTTCGCACAAATCAGCGACGCGCTCACGGATTTTCTTGGGGATGTTCTTCGTGCGGGAGGACATGGCCTTATTATAGCGAAAGGGGTTTACGCGCCGGCAATTTTGCCTTCGAAAGACCGCCGAGGGCGGCGGTCCCACATTTATGCGCTTGGCCGAAAAGGAGAAACAACATTTGGGGACTTCGTTTGCGTTGGAAAAACGGGCCCGTTCTAGGCCTGCGCGGGGACTTTCTCTTCGAAAGTGAAACCTAACGCCGAACCGTTGACATCCACGCGGACCACGCCCCCCTTTTCGAGCGCGCCGAAGAGGATTTCGTCGCTGAGCTTATTTTCGATTTCCCGTTGGATGAGACGTCCGAGCGGCCGTGCCCCGAGTTTCTCGTCATAGCCACCTTCGGCAAGCCACGTCCGGGCCGCGTCCGTGACAACGAGCGAAACTTTGCGCACCGCGAGCCGCGCCTCCAACTGGCGTAAGAACTTCTCCACGACCCGCAAAATAACGGGCACGGGCAGGCGGTCGAAGGTGACAATGGCGTCGAGGCGATTCCGGAATTCCGGGCTAAAAGCTTTCTCGACCGCCTTGAGCCCTTTCTTCTTGCCATCGTCGTCCGCCGCTGCGAAGCCGATCGCGTTCGCCGCCAAGTCGCGGGCACCCGCGTTCGAGGTCATGATGAGGATTACATTGCGGAAGTCCGCCTTCTTGCCCATATTATCCGTCAGCGTGGCGTGGTCCATCACTTGCAGCAGGATATTGAATACATCCGGGTGGGCTTTCTCTATCTCGTCAAGCAGCAGCACGCTGTAAGGATGCTTGCGGATTTCGTCCGTGAGCTGGCCTCCCTGTTCGAAGCCCACGTATCCGGGCGGCGCTCCGATGAGGCGGGCCACAGCGTGTTTCTCCATATACTCGCTCATGTCGAATCGGATGAACTCGACGCCAAGTATCGACGCAAGCTGCTTCGCGAGTTCCGTCTTGCCCACACCCGTTGGCCCCGTGAATAGGAAATTACCCACCGGTTTGTCCGGCTGTCCGAGCCCGGCGCGGGAACGTTTGATGGACGTGGCGATGGCTTCGATGGCTTCGTTCTGCCCGAACACCGCCCGTTTCAACTCCGATTCCAGCGTGCCCAGGCGGGCCTTGTCGCTGCTCGAAACCGTTCGCGCCGGAATCTGCGCCATCTCCGCGACAATTTTTTCAATATCCAGCGGCCGAATGGTTTTTCGCGCGGGAGGCGGCATCAGCCGTACGTTTGCCCCCGCTTCGTCGATCACGTCGATGGCCTTATCGGGCAAGAAGCGGTCGTTGATATGCTTTGCCGAGAGCTCCGCCGCGACACGCAACGCAGAATCCGTGTAGTGAATGCCGTGGTGTTCCTCGTAGCGATCCTTGATACCGCGCAGGATGCGGATCGTTTCCTCCACCGTGGGTTCGGGAACATCGACCTTTTGAAACCGTCGCCCGAGGGCGCGGTCTTTTTCGAGGGAGTGCTTGTACTCCTCGAAGGTTGTCGCGCCGATACACCGCAACTCCCCCGAGGCCAGCGCGGGTTTGAGAATGGTGGATACATCCAGGGACGAGTCGCCCGTGGATCCGGCGCCGACGACGGTGTGAATCTCGTCGATAAACAGGATGGTGTTGGGCCGTTTGTCGAGTTCCTTCAATACGCCTTTCAGGCGCTTCTCGAAGTCGCCCCGGTATTTTGTCCCGGCAAGCACCGAGGCCATATCCAGCGCGAGAATTTCGACATCTTTGATGGCGTCCGGCACTTCCCCGCGGTGAACCTTCCAGGCCAATCCTTCGACGATCGCGGTCTTGCCCACACCCGGTTCGCCGACAAAGACGGGGTTATTCTTTCGGCGGCGGCAGAGGATGCGTATGGCGCGGCGCAACTCCGTTTCTCGTCCGATCAGCGGATCGATCTTGCCCAGGGCCGCACGGGTGGAGAGGTTTACCGTGCAGGCTTCGAGGGGGTTTTGCTGTGCCCCTTCCCGCGGCTCGCCGTCTTCATTCGCCGGGTCAAATGAGGTCGCGCCTTCGCCGAGCGACTCATTCCCTATTTTGGATACACCGTGCGAGATGAAGTTCAGTAAATCCAGGCGGGTGATGCCTTGCGTTTCCATAAAGTAGGAGGAATGCGAGTCGTTCTCCTCAAACATGGCCGCCAGGATGTCGCCCGCGTCGACCACGTCTTTTCCGGAGAACTGAACGTGCGTCAGCGCCCGTTCCATGAGTCTCTGAAACGCGGCCGTTTGCTGCACGTTCAGCTCAGCCTCTTCAGGGACTCGTTGCAATTCATCCGTGAAGAAGGCCTCGATATCCTCCCGCAGCCGACCGAGGTCCGCGCCACAGTTCGCAAGGATGGTCTTGCCGTAGGTGTCGTCCAGCAGGGCGTAGAGCACATGCTCGGGGCACAAATACTCGTGGCGCCGCTCGCGGGCTTCGGCCACGGCAACGCCGAGGGCCGCTTCCAACTCTTTGCTGATCATGCCCACAGGAAAATAAGCCTCCCTGGTTACGCAGGTAGATTCTTATGCGCGCCGTCACAATAGGGCGCGTTGGCTGTTTGCTTGCACGCGCACATGGCTACACGTTTCTTTTCTTCGATGACGGTCTGGATCGGGGTAATGCCCGTTCCCGAATGCGATCCGTCACACCAGGGCTGCTTCTTCGAGCGGCCACAGGCGCACCAGAAATAGTCACCCGGCTCCAAATCCAATACACAGGGCCGTTTGTCCGCAACTATGGGGTCAGACATATGCTCTCGCTTTCTACGGGTGAACCCGTCCCAAATCCGATGCGTTTTGTACAGTTACTCCGGTTCCATAGACGATTTTAGAGGGAATCCATTCGCCTCCGCCATCGATTGAACGGCGGAAACCTTGCTCTCCGCTACGGCCGACGGGTAGGTCCCGGCCACCCCCAGGCCCTCTCGGTGTACATTCAACATAATAGCGACTGCGTCCTCCAACGACTTGGCGAATACCTCCTGCAACACTTCCACCACGAATTCCATGGACGTATAGTCGTCGTTGTGCAACAGCACCCGGTAGAGCCGTGGCCGTTTTGTTTTTTCGCGCGGCTCAAGAACGGTACTGCCGCCGGGTTTCGTTTTGGGGTCATTCATCGATCAAGGCCCAAGTGTAGGGGCGAAATATGTTCAATCCTGGTATCCGCGATTTCTTGAACGGATCATACCACAGGCGTCGTTCCGCTACGTAGCCAGAACCGACCGCCGGATGGTAGCACCCTGTCGGGAGCACACATAAAAAAGGCCGCGCCCGAAGGCGCGGCCTGAAATCGCTTACTGGTGAAAAGGGATTAGCCCTCGACGCTTGAGACGGTGATAACCTTCAATCCGTTCTGGTTCGATACTTTGCCCGTGGCTTTCACGGTTTTGCCCATGTGTGCAGCCAAATGATCGGCGGCTGATTTGCCACCACCGCCAAGTACGAGGTAGAGGACCTTATCGTCGCCCTTACCGGTGACAAAACCAACGGGAAGGCCATTTTTTACACAAGTGGCCGCGCAACTGGCGTGACCTGAGCCCGATTTACCGCCTAAAAAGCACTTGATGTCTACGGGTTCGCCCGTAAGGACTTTTTCTTCGTGGTGGTCGGCATTGACGCCTTGTACCAAAAACGCCGACACAGCCATCGCCAAAACCGAAAGTCCTACCACCGCAAATTTCTTCATGATCATTCTCCTTGGTTCGAGGGTCTCACCCCTCCTTGGTTTTTCTCAATACGATGCCCTATCGCGCGCCCGAAAAAAATCCGTCCCGCGTCGCACGGTATCTGTCAGTATACACAAAGAACCCGCCGATGGCACAACAATATTCCCTGAGCCAATACAAGATGACTGAAAAAGTAAGAACCCCCTGTTTTTGGGGCTGTCAGGAGGCCCCCGGCGCTGCGATTCCGCCCTGGAGCGCCGCTTCGATCGCTTCGTCCAGCCCGTCCATGGGGTGTCCAACCCACTGCACCACACCCTCACCGTTGATAACGAAAGCCGTGGGGACGCCGTTAACGCCGTAGGCCTGAATGGATTGGCTTCCCGCGCCGATGATGTAATCCACCGCGAACTCTTTGATAAACGCGTCCACCGGCGCTTCCGCGCGCCGCTCATCCGTCATTCCGAGAAAGGTCACGCCCCGGTCCTTATACTTTTGGTTCAGCTCGACCAGATGAGGCGTGGACTGTCGGCACGGGCCACACCAGGTCGCCCAGAATTCTAGGACGACGACCTGGCCTCGTAATCCGGCGAGGCTTATTTCATCGTCTGTATGGATCCATTCAGCCGCCTCGACCTCGGGAGCCTGTTCCCCAACGTTCACCGCGGTTTCCAATAGGCTTCCCGACGCGCCCTGCGGAGTCGCCACGGCCGCAACGACGATGGGCACGAGCTTCGCTGACGCATAGATCGCGCCGTCGTTCCACGAGTGGCCCGTCGAGTTCGTTTTCACGAGAAGGGTATTCAGCGC